>JBEKVL010000073.1:0-13578 GCA_049514055.1 Tepidisphaeraceae bacterium
AACGCTTCAAGTGCGCCGTTGCCGACGCCCTCGCATGACTCGGGGCCGATGTGACTCGCTACGTCTTCATCGTCTGGCTCTTTCATCCGTAACACCTCACCGGCTTTGGCCGGCGCTATCCAATGACGGTCGTGAACCCACAGCCGCTTCCCACATCGCCCCGCCCTGTCTATACTTATCATCGTAGGCCTTGGATAACATGCCCATGACCCAGACCAATCCGACAGAGATCCCCGGTAAGAACGTGCGCGAACGCGTGCAGGGAATCATCAACCTCATCCGCCCGGCCGTCCAGGCCGACGGCGGCGATATCGAACTCGTGAACGTCGCGGCCGACGGCGAGGTCTCCATCCGCTTCCATGGCGCCTGCCACGGCTGCCCCTCCAGTACGATGACGCTGCAATACGGCATCGAACGCAACCTCCGCGAAAAAGTCCCGGAGGTCACGCGCGTCGTGCCCGTGCCCTGACACAATGAGGGCCTTCGCCATGACTTGCCAAATGGTCCAACCCTGCTCCCCGGCCGATCTGTGGCAGGATCGCCTCAACCAGATCGCGCATCGCGCGGCCAGTCTCGGCTGGCTGCTGCTGGTCGGCGTGGCATTTCCTGCCAAGATGCCGGCGCTGACTATCGGTGCCTTGGCATTGTTCGGTGCCATCGTCTCAACCATGTGTTCGGTCCTCGCCACAGTGCTGGGACGGTCCCACGGCAACAGTGCCCGCTCCCGCGAATCGGGCGGTGTTTTTTGGTTTTCGCTATTGCTGCTCGTCGCTGTAAACATAATCGAATTGACGCTGAAGATCCCAATTAGACAGCATCTGGCTTCATGGTTTCACATCAAACCGCATGTGCTTTCCGCTCTGGCGCTCGAGTTCGTCAATCCGAGTTGGCTGCGGTGGATTGCGCGGGTGGTCCCAGTTCTGGTGGGGCTCGTCGTGATCGTCACACTTCCCAGGCGCCGGGGCCGGGCATGAACTCCGCCGAAGACTGGATGCGGGAGGCCCTGGCACAGGCCCACGAGGCCCGGGCGCAGGACGAAGTGCCGATCGGTTGCGTGATCGTGCATGAGCCGACCGGCCGGATCGTCGGCCGGGGATACAACCGCCGCATTCTCGATAACGACCCGACCGCTCACGCGGAGATGATCGCCATCCGCCAGGCCGGCGTTGCAACGGGCCACTGGCGTCTGCTCGACTGCGCGCTGGTCGTGACGCTGGAACCCTGCCCCATGTGCGCCGGCGCGATCGTCAACGCCCGCCTCCCCAGGCTGATCTACGGCTGCGACGACCCCAAGGCCGGCGCGATCCGGACACTCTACCAGATCTGCACGGACCCGCGGCTGAACCACCGGGTCGAGGTCATTCCCGGCGTGCTGGCCGAGGAATGCTCGGAGATGTTGCGGGCCTTCTTCCGGGACCAACGGGCGCTGGGGAAGAAGTAGCCGGGCACTGTGAACAAAAGATCCTGTAGCCGCGATCGGCGATCGCGGTTCCCTGCCGCGATGAACCATCGCGGCTACAAGCTGGGAACAACAAAAAAGCACGGGAACCAGTCCCGTGCTTTGGCAATCTGTATGGTGCGAAAGAATCGCGTCTACCGAATATTCCACTTGGACAGCCGGCTGGGGGCATCGAGCAGCATCACGTCGTTGAAATCATCCGTGATCTGCTCGAAGTCGTAGGCAAACTGGCGGATGTACTGATTGCTCATCTCGCCGGTCTGTTTGCGTTCAGGGAAACGAACCGTCGGCCAACCGCCGCTGTAACCGGGAGACGCACAGCCCGTTGCGGAACCGACGAGAGACACAAGTACGGCAGCCAGAAGAAGCTTGGACATACGCCTTTGCCTCGCTGTGAAATCCTAAGTTGAGCCCGAGCAGCATCCTGCTCTACAACATCGACTCTGAAATGTACCGAGCCATTCCACCCGTGTCAAAAGTCCGGGAGATGTTTTTTTTGCTGTGGCCGAGACGGTTCGTCGCGGCCGGGGACCGCGATCAGCGCTCGCGAACCACAGGCGGTTTGCCCTGGACCGCTCATCGCGCCGCGCACAGAGCCAGGAGGGCCTGACGCCACTCGATGTAGAAATAGGGAACGGCCAGCTCATCATGAAGACGGCGAAAACGGGCGTGGAACTGCTGGTACTGGTCCTGCTGCCACGCCTGGGCGGTGCCGTCGCAGAAATAGACGCGGCATCCAAAGGGACGCAGCGGATGGACACCGCAGAGCCGGTTGGCCTGAAACGGGCAGCCCCGACCATCCGAGGAGCGGGGATCGCTCGGCAAACGGTCTGAGCCCGTCCCCGACGGCGGCATCGGCGAAGCCCCCCTGCCGGCCATGAAGGCGGCCAGTTCCATGGTGGTGACGTACAGCCGGTGGCCCCATTCTTCGAAGTGGCAGCAGCGGCCGGAAAGCTGACAGAGCGGGCGGCGAAGATCGATCTGTTGCTGGAGATCGGCGTAGACAGCGTGGACGGCGGCGAGAACCTCCGGCCGGCCGGTGGCGGCGTGGACGGCGGAGATGAGGGAGGGCTCGGGCATTACGGTCCAGCCCCGTAGGGGCGCCACATAATAGCCCATGGCGTAAGCCATGGGGAGAAATGGGCGTCGACATTTCACCAGCCCCGTAGGGGCGACAGAACTCCTGTCGCCCCTACGGGGCTGATTCCTCTTGCGATTTCGCATACCCACGACTTACGTCATGGGCTAATAACTATCGCCCCACCGGGGCTCAATACAAGACACCGGCATGAAAGATCAGAGGGTCATTCCCCGGAAATCCGGCTTGGGCAGGCTGGGCAGGCAGGCTGGGCAGGCAGGCTGGGCAGGCAATTGCTCTTGCGGGCCGTCGGCTCTATATTACCCGGTTCGCGTTCATGGACGGGTGTTCCGTTCTGCGCAAACATGGTTTGGGAGCGTCGATGCAGCGCGGGTGTCGGCGCACTCTTTCAAAACGGGCCGCGTGTACGAAAGGGCCAGGCGGATTCTCTCCGCCGCATTTAAGCAATGGTTGACTACAATCTGATTAACTCGCTGGGCGATCTGGACGCGGAAGTCGATTCCGCGGTTTTGCTGGCACTCGGCGAGGACGCGGGCGATCTGAACAAGCTCGTCAAGGCGGACGACGTTCAGGATCTCGTCCCCAATGCCATCCTCAAGGGCCGCATCGCCGGCGTGTCGGGCGAGGACTTCATCGTCGAACTCGGACTCAAGTCCGAAGGCATCCTGGAACGTAGCGAATTCGACGACCCGGATGCCGTGAAACCCGGCGACGAGGTTCGCGTGCTCGTCGAGGAACCGACCGACGAGAACGGCCAGGTCAAGATCTCCAAGCGCAAGGCTGACCGGATCATCAACTGGGAAGCCATCATGAAGAGCAAGAAGGAGGGCGACCCGGTCAAGGGCAAGGTGACCAAGAAGATCAAGGGCGGCCTGCTCGTGGACATCGGCGTGCCGGTGTTCCTGCCCGCTTCGCAGGTGGACATCCGGCGGCCGGGCGAGATTTCCGACTGGATCGGCCGCGACATCGACGCCGTCATCCTCAAGATCGACGAAGAGCGTCGCAACATCGTCATCTCCCGCCGCAAGATGATCGAGCAGCAGCGCGAGGAACTGAAGAAGAAGACGCTGGACGGACTGAACGTCGGCGAGACCGTCAAGGGCACCGTGAAGAATATCGCCGACTTCGGCGCCTTCATCGACCTCGGCGGCATCGACGGCCTGCTGCACATCACCGACATGTCCTGGGGCCGGATCAACCATCCGTCCGACATTCTCAAGATCGACCAGGAGATCGAAGTTCGCGTGCTCCAGGTGGACAAGGAGAAGGAAAAGATCGCCCTGGGCCTCAAGCAGAAAGAAGCCAGCCCCTGGGAGACGATCGAGACCAAGTACCCCGTGGGCTCGGTCCACGAGGCCGAGGTGGTCAACATCATGTCCTACGGGGCGTTCACCAAGCTCGAGGAGGGCGTCGAGGGCCTGGTCCACATCTCCGAGATGTCCTGGACCAAGCGCATCAACCACCCGAGCGAAGTGGTCAGCCAGGGCCAGAAGGTCAAGATCAAGATCCTCGAGATCAACAAGGACAAGCAGGAAATCAGCCTCGGCATGAAGCAGGTCGAGGAGAACCCGTGGGAGCGCGTGGCCGAGAAGTATCCGCCGGGCTCCGTGGTCAAGGGCAAGGTCCGCAACATCGCCAACTACGGCGCCTTCATCGAGATTGAGGAAGGCATCGACGGCCTGCTGCACGTTTCCGACCTGTCCTGGACCAAGAAGATCGGACATCCGTCCGAGATGCTCAAGAAGAGCGAGGAGATCCAGGCCGTCGTCCTGTCGGTGGACCAGGAGAAGCAGCGCATCGCCCTGGGCCTCAAGCAGATGCAGGAAGACCCGTGGCTGCACGTGATCCCCGCCAACTACCGTCCGGGCATGGTGGTCAAGGGCCACGTCACCAAGATCGCCAACTTCGGCGTCTTCGTCGAACTCGAACCGGGCCTGGAAGGTCTGCTGCACATTTCCGAAATCTCCGACCAGAAGGTGGAGAAGCCGGAGGAAGTGCTCAAGATCGGCCAGGAAGTGGACGTCAAGATCCTGCGCGTGGACTCCGACGAGCGGAAGATCGGCCTGTCCCTCAAGCGGGCTCAGTGGGCCCAGGACGAGGAGAAGCGCGAGGTCGAACGCTCCGAGCGGGCCAAGCAACGCGGCCTGCGCGGCGGCTTGGAAGGCGGCGAATCAACCGCCAGCCTGGGCGATCTCAAACTGGGTCAATGATGGTCTGTTGATCCCTGACCTGTTCAGGGCAGGTGAGAACAGGCCGGTAACAGGCATAAGATTGGGGTCGTCTCTTATGGGACGACCCCGTTTTCTTTTTTGCGGGCACGAAAGAAACGGGAGGTGCCGATGGAGGCAGCCCCGAACCGGCGTTCGGAATAAACCGTATAAGGTCCGATCTCGCAGCGCAGGTTCCGAGATTAACGCGATATTTTTGAATTTTGCACTTGAAACCTGGCGTGAGTTTGTTCAAATCGGTGCCCGACATGCTCGGAGGGCCGTCTAAACTGGAGCCGAGCGTGTTGCATGTTTCTAAGCGTCGAAAGTGACGCCCCGTTCAAACCGATAGTTCTCTTGGCCAACGATGGCGGTTGGCTCTTCGGATGTGAAGGGCGTTGCGGCCTCCACCGGTCGCCACATCGTGTTTGGAGTGGTTTTGCGAGGGCAACGATCCCTTGCGGTTGAATCTGTCGCTCGAACCGCAGGGTCGCAGGACGGGAAGAAAGCAATGTCAAGTGTCGCTGTCCAATCTGGCCTGCACCTCTATCTGAGACAGATCAACGAGAACCCCCTGCTTACGGCCGAGCAGGAGAAGGACCTGGCCCGCCGGATCATCAAGCACAATGACCCCGAAGCCCGCGAGATCATGGTGCGGTCCAACCTGCGGCTCGTGGTCAATCTGGCAAAGCACTATGTCAACCGGGGCCTGTCGTTACCGGACCTCATCGAGGAAGGAAATATCGGCCTGCTGAAAGCCGTCGAGGGTTTCGACCCGGAGAACGGCTCGCGGTTCTCCACCTACGCCTCGTGGTGGATCAAGCAGGCCATCAAACGGGCCCTCATAAACGCGGCCCAGCCGATCCACATCCCCGCCTACATGGTCGAGATGATGTCGAAGATGAAGCAGGCCATGCGGCAGCTCGAGGACGAACTCGGCCGGCTGCCCAATACGGACGAACTCGCCCATTACATGCAGCTCTCGCCCAAGAAGCTGCGTATCATCCGCAAGGCCGTTCGCGCGGTCCATACCCCCACGCAGTCGGGATCGGCGGACGGAGAACTCTCTTTGAGCGACATGGTGGCCGACCGTGCGAATCCGTCGCCGGCCGAGTCGGTCATCTGGGACGACGACATCCGCCACCTCACGGACCTGCTGGCCTCCATCGACGAGCGCGAGGCGATCATCCTCCGTATGCGCTACGGTCTGGACGGCGAGAACCCCATGACGCTCAAGCAGATCGGCGCCCGCATCGGCCTGACACGGGAACGCGTGCGGCAGATCGAACACGAGGCGATGCGCAAACTCCGCGACAGCATGACCGTCAAGCTGTAGCCACTACGTTCCGTACCGATCACCGATTACCGTTCACCGATCACCGGATGCTCTCCCTCCTTTTCAACACCCGGCCCGCAGTCTAAACTGCACGACATGCAGGATCCCATCTCCCATCTCAAGAAACTGATCCGCGATATCCCCGACTTTCCCAAGCCGGGGATTCTCTTCCGGGACATCACGCCTCTGCTGGCCGATCCGTCCGGACTGGCGCTGTCCATCGAGCTGCTGGCCAACCCCTACCGCGGGCAACATGTCGATCTGGTAATCGGCGCCGAATCGCGCGGCTTCATCTTCGGCACGGCCGTGGCCTGCTGCCTGTCGGCCGGGTTCGGACTGGTGCGCAAACCGGGCAAGCTCCCCTTCAAGACCATCAGCCAGACCTACGCCCTCGAGTACGGCACCGACAGCCTCTTCATGCATGCCGACACCGTGCGGCCGGGCCAGCGTGTGCTCATCTGCGACGACGTGCTGGCGACCGGCGGCACGATGAAGGCCTGCTGCGATTTGGTGACCCAACTCGGCGGGCGGATCGTCGGCGTGGCCGTGCTGATCGAACTCCTGGACCTCAAGGGCCGGGATAGATTCCCTCCGCACGAAGTGCATTCGGTGCTGCGTTACTGATGGCTTGTTCGGAGTATCACCCGTTCGTGGCACCGCCTTCACGCGGCTCTTCAGACCGCCTGAAGGCGGTACTACGAACGTCATTGTCTATGCCCAATTCCCACCGCAAAGCCTCCGCCCGCATCCGCATGGTCGCCATCGACCTCGACGGCACGCTCCTGACCAGCACCAAGAAGATCACCACGCAGACGGCCGACACGCTCAAGGCAGCGGCCGGCACGGGAGTGAGGATCGTCATCGCCTCGGCCCGGCCGCCGAGATCGGTGCGGGCCTTCTACGAGCAACTTGGGCTGGACACGCTGACGATCAACTACAACGGCGCGCTGATCTGGGACGAGCGGGCAAAGATGCCGCACACGCATCTTCCCATGCCGCCAGGGCTGGTGCGGCGGATCATTCTCTTCGCCCGCGAGATGTTCCCCGAGGTGCTGGCAAGCTGCGAAGTACTGGATCGCTGGTACACCGACCGCCACGACCCGGCCTACACGACGGAAACCGGCCGGATCTTCAAGCCCGACCTGGTGGCCCCGATGGACGATTTCCTGAAAGAGCCGGTGACCAAGCTCATGCTCCTGGGCGACCCGGCGATGATCACCCTGCTGCACGGGTTTGTGCAAGGCCATTTCGAGCAGCATTGCACCGCCATCCGGGCCGATCCGGAACTGATCCAGGTGATGAATCCCAAGGCGTCGAAGGCCACGGCGATAAAGACCGTGGCCGATCATTACGGCATCGCGCTGGAAGAAGTCATGGCCATCGGCGACGCGGCCAACGATGTCCCGATGCTGCAAACGGCGGGGATCGCCGTGGCCATGGACAACGCCCATCCGCTGGTCAAGGAGGTGGCCGACTGGGTGGCGCCGTCGAACAACGACCACGGCGTGGCGGCGGCGATGAGTAAGTTTGTATTGTAGGGTCCGCACTGCGAACCGTTGCGTCTGATTGCCAACGCTGTTTGTTGCACCACGAAAAGGTCCGCAGTGCGAACCCTACGGCGTAACCACCACGCTCTTCACGCCGAACGCCTTCAAATCCAATTCGATCTGGCCGTTCTTCGGCTGAATTGGCCCGCCGATGGGCCGTCCGCGGAGGTCAACCTCGCGGATGTTTCCGGTCAGGCCTTCGGGCAGTTTCACGGTGACGGGGCCGCCTTGGCCGGCGAGTTCCCACAGACGCAACAGCGTTCCTTTGCCGTCGGGGTTGTCGCCGAAGGCGGTTACCATCACGCCCTTGCGCGAGACCTCGACGCCGGTGCGCGTCAGTGGAAGTTTGCCCGCCGGGCCGTCCGCCATGGCGCTTTCCAGCGGATACCGCGTCTCCAGTGACGGCGTGATCAACCCGCTCTCCAGGGTTGCTTTGCCCAGCATCCACAGCCGCACGCGCGAGGTCCATGTCCCGCCGTTCCACAGCCGGAAATTCGTGGACCATTGGTTGTTGCACAGGTTGACGAATACGCGGGATTTTGTGGGCACGAAATCCAGCGAGTATTTCCAGCAGCCCGGCTCTTCAAGGCTGACCGTCGGCGAATCCAGCGGACAAATGCCGACACCCCATGAACCGTCGCCGGCAATCACCAGCATGCCGGTGTTGAGCGTGAACATGTGGCGATTACCACCGGTCACCACGTCTTTTGCCGGGTCGATCACCGAGCCGACGCGACCCAGCAGGAATTTCGGATTCGGCACGTTCAACGGCAGCGCCATCCACATCGCCTCCGGCCAGGATTCCAGGGGCTTGTCCTTCATGGTCATGTCGATGTCGACGTATGGCAAATCGCGATAGAGCTGGACGGCCGTGGTGACATCGCAAGTCTTCCCCTCCGCCATCCGCAGCCGCCCGCCCATCGAAAGCCGCCCACTGCACGGGCCTTCCTCGGCCTTGATTTCCGCGGCAAATGCCGGCGACCGGGACTCATGTGTCGCCCCGGCCATTGGAATTCCCTTCTTGCCGAAATCGTTAGCCGCCCCGCCCATGCTCTCGGGGCGGCAGTATGCGTTCATGAAATCCGCGATGTTCTTCGCGTCAAACCGCTCGTACAGATGTTGCCCCAGCCCCGCCTGTCCCGGCTCGACCAGTTCGTGGCCGCTCTCCTTGTGAATCAGGCTGACGATCGCGCCCGCGTTGGCGTCGATCTTCACGCGCCACTGCGCGTTCTCGATCACCCCGCCGGCCGCGTCCGCCAGCTTCGGCACTGCCCCGGCCTCGCCCTTCACCGGCGAGTATGCGCGGTATCCCATGGCCGGGATGTCCCTGGCCATGAACATCCCGCTCGCAGCCGACCATTGCACCGTAATCACGTCGCCGCCGTCGGCAGGTTTCACACACGCAAAACCACGGTTCTCATCCGCCACCGACACCAGCCCATCGCGCCGCCACGGCAACGGATTGTACACGACGATGCGCGGCCCGTCGGCCCCGACCGCCTGCGCCAGCGCCTTGATCTCTCCGGCCAGGACCGGCCCCGCCAGCTTCGCCGCGGTCCGCGCATAATCCGAATGCTCCTCCCACGAATCCTCACTGCGCTTGAGCTTGCCCGCCTCGCGCGCCTGGAGAAACTCCGCACCGTAAGGAATCTTGTTCCCGATCCACCCAATCGATGCGCCCCAGGTATGCTCCCCATACAACAGACTCTGCTCGTACGCCCCGGCCACCGCCGGCGCCGCCGGCTCGGCCGCCACGCCCCACGCCCGCAGCAGCGACCCCAGTCCCTCCGCCATCGCAATCTTCGGCCGCGTGTTCCGCGCCAGCGACATCCCCTGCGGATCGCTCATCGGCCCGTGAATCCAGGTGTCCGGCATGTCCCCGCGCACCACGGGAATCTCCGCCTTCTCCGCCACGATCGCATCGGCAAAATCCGACAGCCGGCCGATCTTCACTTTCACCCCGGGCAGCTTCTTCGCGGCCTCATCGAGGAGCTTCTTCACTTCCTCCGGCCGCGGCGGACCGTGGTTGTCGCCCGTGTGGATCAGCGCCAGCCACGTCTTGTGTTTCCAGTCCTTGGGCGGAACGAGCTGCGTCCCGTATTGCGTGGCGTACATCGTCAGCAGCCGCGAACCGTCCGGCCCTTCCCACCAGAACAGCGGCGGGACACGCATCGGCGCGCTGCCGCCGTTGCAGCCGATGTGCAGGAAATCCACACCGGCCGCCTTGAGCATCGTGGGCAGCACCCAGGTGTGCTCGGGCACATCGGTCATCTTCGCATCGCGCGGCAACTCGAGCCCCGCATCGCGACACACCTGCGAAGCGAAGCCCATACCGCGCACGAGATCCTCAGGTTCGAGCGTCTCCGTGTGCGTGGAGAACGGCAGGGCATGCACCACAAACCGGCCGGTCTTGAAGGCGTCCATGACGCGGCGCTTCCGCTCGGGCGTCTGGCCGGGCCAGTCTTGGAGGATTTTGTGCATCGGCCAGCCGGGGATGGTCCAGGCAAACTGCTGCTCGGCCGGCAGATCGCGGTTGCGGTCCACCACCTCCAGGGCCTGGTCGATCATCGTGGTGCGGTACTTCTGCACGATGTTGACGGCCATGTCGGTGTAGCCGATGTCGAAGTGGGTTTTGAAGACGACGATCACCTGTTGCACGGCCGGCGGCTCCGGCTCAGCGGCAAGCGAGAAGACTCCGCCGAGAAATCCGCAGAGCATCGCGGCAACACGAGACGGTCGAGGGGTCATGGGTGTTCCTTTCGCAGACCGGTCGGAAGTATACCAACGGCGAATCTGGTAACGAAGGCAAGGGCAGAGGTTCAATAGTTCAAGGGTTCAAGGGCCCTCGATCGTTCGATGAGGTCTGAATCGAGTGCCATGCGTATATCCTGCGTTGTCGGCCGTGCCAAGTCGAGTCTTCTCTTTCTCTGTCGGTGGCAATAATGCCGTTGACATCCAGCACCGGCTCATTTACCAGATACTCGACAGCCAGCACATAGTGAAGGTGATTCGGCTGTGGACACATTACGAATGACTGGCAAGCAGACCGGCGTCCCCGCTGGGCCGGATCACCGGATGTTGCACGATACAGGAAGGCCGGCGAGTACGCCGGCCCCACTTTGGATACCTCGGTCTCCGCTTCCCTTTCCACCCCGGCGCGTTACCTTCCGTCACCATGAATCGCCGAACCTTTCTCCACTCGGTTGCCGGCGCTGCCGGCGCGTCTGCGCTTCCACTCTTCTCGCTGCTGGCCGCAGAGGCCGTTCCGGACAAACCGGCCAGGCCCAAGTCCATCCCGCGGTTCGGCGATGGCCGCGACTGGTTCTTCGAGAAACGCTACGGCATGTTCATCCATTGGGGCCTCTACTCCATCAACGGCTGGCACGAACAGGACCAGTGGCGGCATCGCATCGCGCGGTCGGAATACCAGAAACTCGCGGAGAAGTGGAACCCCGTCAGATACAACCCCGACGAATGGCTCGACCTGGCGGCCGGGGCGGGGATGAAATACGTCTGCCTAACCACAAAACACCACGACGGCTTCTGCCTCTTCGAGACGAAACTGACGAAGTACAACACCATGAACACGCCCTATGGCAAGGACGTGCTGAAGATGCTCGTGGATGCGTGCCACCGTCGCGGGTTCCCGGTCTGCCTGTACTACTCCATCGCCGACTGGCACCAGCCCAACTATCCCAACGAGGGCCGGCACCATGAGCTTCCGCCGCAGCCGGGCGATCGGCCGGACTGGCTGAAGTACCTGGAATTTCTGCGGGGACAGATACGCGAGCTATGCACCAACTACGGCGAGATCAACGGCTTCTGGTGGGATATGAACGTGCCCAAGCATGTGGACCGTTCGATCAACGACATGATTCGCAAGTTGCAGCCCAGGGCCGTCATCAACAACCGCGGCTTCGACGAAGGCGATTTCGGCACGCCCGAGCGCGACTACGAGAAGGATGACTCCGTTGCCTTTGACCGGCCCACCGAGGCCAACCAGTCGGTCGGCATGGAATCGTGGGGCTATCGCGTCAACGAGGACTACTACACCGACCGCCACCTGATCCGCTCGATCGACCGCTATCTCGCCCGCGATGCCAATTATCTCCTGAACGTCGGTCCCACCGGCCAAGGCCTGATCCCCGAAACCTCGGCCGGGATTCTCAAGCGCATCGGCCAGTGGTACACACCCGTGAAGGAAGCGCTGGAGAACGTCCGCCCCGCCTCCGACCTCACGCCCAACCGCAACGTCCTCATCACTCGCCGCGACAACACGCTCTATGTCCACCTCTACAAGGATCCCATGGGCGACGCGGTCAAGCTGCGTCCCATCAACATCGCCCCGAAGAAGGCCACGCTCCTGAATACCGGCCAACCCGTCGAGTTCGCCGTGGAACTGATCCCCAGCGAACACCTCGAGCAGAAGCCCTACCTGCGCCTGCGCAAACTCCCGGCCAACGAACTGGCCAACACGGTGATGGTCGTGAAGCTCGAGTTCGACAGCCTGCCCGAGACTTTCGCCATCCAACCGGCCGACGGCGCCAAGACGGACGTGCTGCGGCGTTGAAGCGTTACTTGCTGTGTACGCCCCTGGTCTTCATCTGCATCCCCCACACGGCCTTGCTGGTCGCGATGAAGAGGAGGCTGCGGTCCTTGCCGCCGAAACAGAGATTGCCGGTCCAGCCCCCGGGGACGTCGATGTGCTCGATCTGCTTGCCGGTCTTGTCGAACACCGTCACGCCCTTGCCGGTCAGATAAAGGTTGCCCTCATTGTCCAGCGTCATGCCGTCGGAACCGAGCTCACAGATAAGTTTCTTGTTGGCCAGTTTGCCGTCGGCGTGGATGTCGTACTGATAGGTCTTGCCCGCGCCGATATCGGCCACGTAGAGTGTCTTACCGTCGGGCGTGCCGGTGATGCCGTTGGGCTGCTTGAGATCCTCGACCACGCGCGTCAGCGTCTTGCGATCGGCCGACAGGAAATAGACGCCTTCGATCTGAATCTGCTTGCCCTCGGGGCGGTTCCATGTGGCCCACCAGGGACGCTTGTAGTAAGGGTCGGTGATGTACATCGCGCCGTCGGGCCGCTGCCAGACGTCGTTTGGCCCGTTCATCAGCTTGCCTTCGAAGTCCTTGACCAGCACCGTGTGGCCGCCCTTCATGTCGATCAGCCACAGCTCGTTCTTCTCATCGGCGCAGGAGATGAGGTTGCCCTCCTTGTCGAAGTACATGCCATTGGACCGGCCGGCCGGCTGCAGGAAGGTGGTGATCTTCTTGTCCTCGGCCGACCATTTCATGATGCGGTCGTTGGGCTGGTCGGTGAAGTAGACGTTGCCGTCGCGATCGGCGGTGGCGCCTTCGGTGAATGAGAAGCCGTCGCCGAGTTTTTCCAGCTTGGCGCCCGGGGCGATGACGGGACTTTCGGCGTGAACGGCCAATGAGAGGGCGAAGGCGAGCAGAGCGATGGCGAGAATGCGCGTCATGGGTGTCTCCTTGGTATGGAGTACCGATGACGGGGGAGTGTGTTGGAGGGGGTTGTAGCCGCGATGGGTGATCGCGGTCACCTCGGCGTGATCACGGACTTTGGCAACTTGCGACTGTAGCCGCGATCGGTGATCGCGGTTCCCGACCGCGATCACCGATCGCGGCTACAGAAGCTGGCGGAACGCGGCGCGGGTCAGGGAGACTCGCGCCGCGCGATGGTATTGTCGGCATCCATGCTCACGCCGCCATGGCGACGAGTTCGCGGCGCCGGCCGCCAAGCTGGTGCTGGAGCCGGGTGAGAACGGCCGAGTGCATCTGGCTCACGCGGGACTCGGAGAGGTCGAGCGTGAGGCCGATTTCCTTCATGGTCATCTGCTCGAAGTAGTAGAGGACGATGATGAGCTGTTCGGCGCGGGAGAGGCCCTTGGTGATCATCGAACGTAAAT
>JBEKVL010000074.1:0-13477 GCA_049514055.1 Tepidisphaeraceae bacterium
CGGGGATGACCTCCTGCAAGTGAACCACCCGGCTTCCAAGCCAGGCACTAATTTCACTACATTTGAGGCATCCCCGGCTATTTTGCCAGAAACGCAGACGCGCGGCCTATATAGCCGACTTTTACCCTATAATGACCGCAGTGACTCGCCGCAGCATCCATCAGCTCTCGCCTTCCCTGGTCAACCGCATCGCCGCCGGTGAGGTCATCGAGCGGCCGGCGTCCGTCGTCAAGGAACTGGTCGAGAACGCCATCGACGCCGGGGCGACCGATATCACCGTCGAAACGGAAGACGGCGGCCGGGAACTCATTCGCATCATCGACAACGGCTCGGGCATTCCCCCGGTCGAACTCCCGCTGGCCTTCGCGCCCCACGCCACCAGCAAACTCAACTGCGACGACGACCTCTTCAACATCAACACCATGGGTTTTCGCGGCGAGGCCCTGGCGTCCATCGGGTCCGTCTCTCATGCGCGCATCCTCTCGCGCACGGCCGACTCCGAAGCCGCCTGGGAAATCTGCGATCGTGGCGGGGACATCTCCGACCCGCAGGCCGCCCCTGGCAATGTCGGCACCACCGTCGAGATCCGCAATCTCTTTTTCAATGTCCCCGCGCGCCGCAAGTTTCTCAAGGGCGCACCGACCGAGTCCGGCCATATTTCGGACATCCTGCTGCGCCTGGCCCTGCCCCATCCGCACATTGCCTTTCGCCTGCTTTCCGGCGGCCGCAAGTCGATCGATCTCCCGGCCGTTGCCTCACAGGAACAGCGGCTGCTGGCCGCCTGGCCTGAGGAATTTCACGACCAGCGCCTGCCCCTCGAAACACGTGATGCCGAAATCCGCATCACCGGCATTGTCGGTCTGCCTGAGACAGCCAATCCCACCGCGCGATACCAGTTCTTCTATCTCAATGGCCGGCATATTCGCGATCGTTTCATCCAGCACGCCCTCCGCGAAGCATACCGCGGTCTGACCGAGCCCGGCCGGCAACCCGCGGCCATCCTGCTCATCAACATGCCGCCGCAGGATGTGGATGTGAATGTCCATCCCACCAAGTCGGAAGTCCGTTTTCGCGATTCCGGGCGAATCCACGGGCTGATCCTCTCCTCCATCCGCGAGCGCCTGCTCGGCTCCGATCTCACCCCCTCGGCCGTTCCCAAGCCGGCCGAGGCGCCGCAAGAGGCGACCGGGGATGTCCGCTCGCGCCTGGCCGACTTCTTCAAGACCGCCTACGCCCCGACGCAGCAACAAATGGAGCCAGAGTGGGCCGCCACGCCACCATCGCCCGCGCAACAGTTCCCCAGTCCGCCGCCGCCCACTGCGCCCGCCACCGATCCTCCTCTGCCGCTTCCGGCCGCCCCGGCGCCGGCCTTTACCGCCACGCCGACGCGGTCGCTGTCTTCCATCGCCCCTTCGCAAACGCCGGCCATTCAGTTCCACAACAGCTACCTCGTAACCCAGACCGAAGACGGCCTGCTCATTATCGACCAGCACGCGCTCCACGAGCGCATCATGTACGAGGAACTCCTCGCCCGCCTGTCCCGCGGCCCGCTGGAATCGCAGCGGCTGCTCATCCCTGAGGTACTCAACGTCACCGGCCGCCAGTTTGCCCTGCTCGAACAACTCCAGCCGCTGCTGGCGAGGCTCGGCATCGAAGTCGCCCCCTTTGGCCCGGACACCGTCGCGGTCCAGGCTTTCCCGAGTTTTCTCGACAAACTGTCGCCATCGGAATTCGTGAAAGATCTGCTCGATCGCGGCGATCAGGAGCAATTTGACATGCACGAAGAGGAACTACTCCACCGTGTCCTCGACATGATGTCGTGCAAGGCCGCCATCAAGGCGGGCGATCCGCTGACGTCCCAGGAAATCGAATCCTTGCTGAACCGCCGCGACCTTGTGGATCGATCCAGCAACTGCCCGCACGGCCGGCCGACGACGCTGCGGCTGTCATTACGGGACCTGGAGAAGCAGTTCAAACGCACGGGATTTTGAATCTGAATGGGAAAATGGACCCGCGGTGGTACACATTGTAAACTATCGACCAACGTGCCCGTTTCGTATCCGCTCATTCTGGACATCTCCAGCCGTCCCGTCGTCATTGTCGGCGGGGGCAAGGTGGCGGTTCGCAAAGCTAAAGGGCTGCTGGCGGCAGGCGCGATGTGCGTCACGATCGTATCCCCCGACGTGGATCAGGAAATGCCCAAGGGGATTCGCCTGATTCCCGAGACTTTCCGGCCGGAACACGTAGAAGGCGCATCGCTCGTGTTTGCAGCGACGGACGTGCCGAAAGTCAATGAGGAGGTCGCACTGGAATGCCGCCGGCGCAGTATTCCTGTCAACCGGGCGGACGCCGAGGACGAGGCTTCGAGCGACTTCTCGACGCCGGCGCTGTGGCGCGAGGGCGAGGTGATGGTCACGGTGTCGACGGGCGGCAACGCCGCCCTGGCCGCACGCATTCGCGATGAGATTGCCGCCGGTCTGGATCGCCGGTGGATCGCCCTGGCCGGTGTGCTTCAGAAGGTCCGGCCGCTCGTGCGAGCCCGGAAAGATCTGACGCAATGCCGGCGGGCCGAGATCCTGCGGGAGATTTCGGGAGATCTTGGCCGCGATATCGTGGAGCGCGACGGCGAGGACGGGCTGGCGCGGTGGATTGAGAAGCGCCTTGCCGCAATAGAATCACAGTCGTCCGCAACCCCACGGTGCTGATATGCCGAGCCCCGGTCAACTTGCTCTCCTGTCAGTCGCGGTCGCTTTCCTGGTCGCCGGAGGTGCTGTCTCGCTCCTGCACCGGGACGCGGACACCACGACCAAGTGGCGCATTCTGCGCTGGTGCAGCGCCGGCGGGATTGTCTCGGCGCTGGGCGTGGTACTCTGGCACTCTGTGGCCGGGCGCCATTGGCAGCCCGCCACGGACAATTTCGAAGCCCTGATCTGGCTTGGAATCCTACTCTCCGCCTTCGTCCTCTACGTCCAGTCGATCAAGCCGATCGTGGGCCTGGACTGGTTCCTGATGCCCGCGGTCGTGGGCCTGCTCATCGCTGCCGGCATCGTCGCCCGGCTGGATTACACGACCTACCATCCGATCTTCTACAGCACCTATCTCTGGGTCCACCGCATCACCAGTTATTCCGGGACCGCTGCATTTGTTGTCGCGGCCGCCAGCGGGGCGGTGTACGTCCTCTCCGCCGCCCGGCTGCGAAAGAAGAAGTCCTTTCCAATGTCCGGCTCGCTCGAACGCCTCGAGCACATCATGATGACCGCCGTCACCCTGGGATTTGCCCTCCTGACCATCGGCCTGGTCACGGGCCTCGAAGTCATGCTCAAGCGGCTGGGCACCCCCCCGTGGGCCAAGGTCTACTTCGCCTCGGCAACCTGGCTTCTTTACGCGGTGGTCATGCACGCGCCGATCAACCCGCGGTTCCGCGGCCGGCGCGCCGCCTTGCTGTCCGTCATGGGAATTGTCCTGGTCGTGGGCACGCTGGTCGCCGCCCAGTTCGTTCCGGGAGGTGGCCGCTGATGCAACGCCTGCTGCTCGTAGGGCTGAATCACACGACCGCTCCGCTGGAGATACGGGAGAAACTCGTCTTCAGCGGGCAGCAGCGAAACCTTGCGCTGCAGGCGTTCCGCCAGGAGTTCCACGAGGCCGAGGCCGTGCTGCTCTCAACCTGCAACCGGGTCGAACTGTACGTGGGCCGCGCGCTCCACAGCCACCCGCGGGACGATGAGATGATCGAGTTCCTGGCCGCGTACCACGGCCTGCCGGCGGCGGAGGTCTTGCCGCATTTCTACCGCAAGACCGGCACGGATGTCGTCACGCACCTCTTCTCGGTCGCCGCCTCCCTGGATTCGATGGTGCTGGGCGAGACGCAGATCATCGGCCAGGTTCGCGACGCGTACGAGATTGCGCAGAGGGAATCGGCCGTCGCGGGCATTCTCAACCCCCTGTTCCAGCGGGCGATCGGCGTCGGCAAACAGGTCATCAGCCAGACCTCGCTGGCAGAGGGGCATGTCTCGGTGGCGTCGGTCGCCGTGGACTACGCCAAGCGCATTTTCGACCACTTCGCCGACAAGGCGGTGCTCTCGATCGGCGCCGGCAAGATGGCCACGCTGGTTCTGCAAAGCTTCCAGATCCTCAAGCCGGGGAAACTGCTGGTCTGCAACCGCGACAGTTTCAAGGCGGCCGAACTGGCGGCGCGTTTCGCCGGCACGCCCGTGGCCTACGACGATCTGGCGAAGCACCTGGTGTCGGCCGACGTGGTGATTACCTCGACGGGCGCGCCGCGGGCCATCATCACCCGCGAGATGTTCGAACCGATCCACCGCCAGCGCCGTTACCGCCCGGTGTTCCTGATCGACATCGCCCTGCCGCGCAACATCGACCCGGCCGTCGGCGACATGGAGAACGTCTACCTGTACAACATTGATGACCTCCAGCAGGTGGTTTCGTCCGCCCACTCGTTGCGTGCGTCGGCCGTCACGGCGGCGCGAGAGATCATCGGGAAACAGGTCGAGGAGTTCCTGTCTTCCCAGCGAAGCCGCCAACTGGGCCCGCTGATCGAAACCCTGTACCAGCGCTACCACGACATGGCGATGGAGGAAGTGTCCCGGACGGTGCGAAAACTGGGCCAGGGCGGCAACGGGGAGCGGGAACGACTGGAGGAACTGGCGCGCCGGATCGTGAACAAGCTGCTGCACGATCCGGTGAAGATGATCCGCAATGCCGAGGGGCTCGACTCGCCCGCCGACCAGTCCATGCATCTGATCGAGAAACTGTTCGGGCTGGCCGAGCCGGAGCATCCGCGCGACCCGGATGCCCACAAGTAGGCAAGAACAGGCGCCGCATCGCATTCGCTCGCGCCCTCGCCCCGGCGTATGCCTCCGCCGAGGTCTTGCCGTCGAGGCTTGTGACTCTGGGCAAGATGTGCGAGGATTCCGGTCTGCCGTAGCCCCGGAGCGGAACATCCAGGGCCTTTCGCAACAGATGCCGTGGTTTTATTTTGACGAGGTACCACTTTCGTTTTATAATATGAGAGATCACAGGGAACGTTGCACATGCCGTGCGACGGCAGTTTGTGTTCGCCATTTGAGGATAAACATCTATGAATTCTCTCACCCACCGGGGGCCGGCCCGTGTACGTACTTGTCTCATCAATGCGGTGCAACCGCTGGAAGCAAGGACTCTGCTTTCCGCTTCCATCTCCGGATTGGCCTGGGCCGATCTCAACGGTGACGGGATTCGCCAGGCCAACGAGTTGCCGCGATCGGGGACGGTGGTCCGGTTGTATCAAAGCACGGATGACGTTGTCGGCAACGGTGACGATTCCCAGGTCGGCGCCGATACGCTGGTCAACCGCGACGGCTCCTATCAGTTCGCGGGTCTGACTGCGGGGAATTACTACGTCCAGTTCGTCGCGCCGGCGGGGACGGCCTTTGCACCCGCAAATGCCGGGCCGGACGCCTCGTTGAACAGCGATGCCGATCCGGCCACTGGCCGGACGGCTATGCTGCATCTGGCCGACGGCCAGGCGGCCACGGCGATCGATGCGGGGCTTATCGGAGCTTCCACGTCGTTCGGTTCGGCCTGGGCCATCGGCAGCAGCGGGGCGGACAAGGCGACGAAACTGTTCCGCGCAGCCGACGGGAGTTTGCTGGTGACCGGGCAGGTGGGCGGACTGGCCGACTTCGACCCCGGTCCGGCGGTCGTGAATGTGAGCCCTGCCAACGCGACGACGTTCGTCGCCAAATACGGCAGCGATGGCTCGTTGCTCTGGGTTCGCGGGTTTGCGGGCGGCAGTTTCCTGGACCTCGTGGGAATGGCGGCGGACCCGTCGGGCAATGTGTTCCTCGCCGGAACCTTCACCGGCACGGTGGACTTCGATCCCGGCGCGGGTACACAGGCATTGACGGCCGTCGGCGGCAAAGATCTTTTCCTGGTGAAACTCGACGCCTCCGGCAACTTCGTATGGGCCAATCAATTCGGTACGGCGAACATTGACGATACCGCCTCGGATCTGGCCGTCGATCCTTCCGGCCGGGTTTATCTGCTCGGCACCGTTTCGGCGACCACCGATCTGAATCCCGGGACCGGCGTGAACCTCGTTTCCGCGGGAACTTTCGTGGCGAGATACAGCGCTACCGGCAGCTTCGACTGGGCCACGAACGTCAGCGGATTCCCCCGCATACTGGCCCTGGATGCATCGCAGAACGCGATCGTCGCCGGGGCGTATGTCAGCAAATTGGACAACGCCGGCAATCTGCTCTGGTCGGAGGGCCTCGGATCAGACGCCTACCGCCCGTCGGTCGCCGGCGTGACCACGGACTCCGCAGGCAACATCTTCCTCACCGGAGCGATCTCTCTGCCCACGGACATGGACCCGGGTGCCGGGACCTACACGCTGACCCCCAATGGCAGCATCGCGGACGGGTTCGTTCTCAAACTGACTTCCAGTGGAGACTTCGTGTGGGCCAGCCAGTTCGCCGGCGGGGCCGCGGCCCAGGTGTTGCCCAGTGCCATCACCGTTGACGCGGCCGGCAACGTCTACACCACCGGGTCCATTGCGGCCGGCACCATCGACTTCGACCCCGGCACGGGCACGGTGTCGCTCTCGGCCAATCCGGGCGGACCGACGGCGTTCGTATCCGAACTCAATTCCGCGGGCCGGTTCCTGCAGGCATTTGCGCTCGGCAGCAACAGCGGACACTCCACCGCGGGCCAGTCGATTGCCGTGGATGGATCGGCCGCGATCTACATTTCCGGCGCCTTCTGGGGGACCGTCGACTTTGACCACGGCGCGGGGCAGAATGCGCTCTCCTCGAACAGCGGGTCGATCGACGCATTCATCGCCAAACTCAATCCGATCCCGCCCTCCGTCAGCGGCACGGTCTGGTTCGACACCAACTCCAACGGCGTGCAGGATGCCGGGGAGACCCCCGCCGCGGGCGTCACCGTGCGGTTGTGGGATACAGTGGACGGCATCGCGGGCAACGGCAACGATGTCCAGGTTGCCAGCGACCAGGTTACCGACGCCAGCGGCCACTATTCCTTCGCAGACCTTCCCGCGGGCAACTACTACGTCGAAGTCGTGCCGCCAGCCGGCTATACCGCTCAAATGCCTCCGACGCCGGCCGCGGACAGTGCCACCAATCCAGGCACGCCGCCCGTGAACCAGTCGCCCGTTTTCTCACTGGCATACAATCAGGCCGACACCGCCCTCAACGCCGGTCTCACGCTTCCCTCCCTGTCATTCTCGGGCATGGCGTGGGCGGACGCGAACGCCGACGGCGTCCGCGAAGCCGGGGAAGCGGCGCTTGCAGGCGTGACGGTCGCGCTGATGGACCCGGTTGACGGAATCGCTGGCAATGGCAACGATGTGCAGGTCGGCGCCAGCGTTGTCACCGACGCGAGCGGGCACTATCAGTTGAGCGCCCTGGTCGCCGGCAGCTACTACCTCCTCTTCACGCTGCCCGGCGGCGAGCACTTCACGTTGCGGAACCAGGGCACGGATGCGTCGCGCGACAGCGACGCCGACCCGGCCACCGGCCGCACGGCGATCTTCACCGTGGCCGCCGTAGAAGCACTGGCGGGCATTGATGTGGGGGCATTCCAGTTCGTGTCCGTTGGCGGTACCATCTGGAACGACGCCAACAAGAACGGCATTCGCGACGCCGGCGAAACCGGGCTGGCGGGCGTGACCGTCCGCATCCTGCGCAGTTCCGACAACTCGGCAGCCGCGGCGGACTTCACCACCACAGCCACCGGGCAATACTCCTTCGGCGGGCTGACGCCGGGCAGTTACTATGTCAAGGTTGTTGCCTCCGGCGAGCTGGCAATCAGTCCCCAGGCCGCCGGCAGCGACCCGGCCCTGAACAGCGACGTGGATCCGGTCAGCGGCAACAGCGCCGGCTTCTCGCTGGTGGATGGCACTGCCGCACCGGTCATTGATGCCGGGCTCTACGAGAACATCCAGCCGAGCAACCCCACGGTGACGGCCACGCTTTCGTCCGACAAGACGGTGTTGACCATCACGGGCACGACGGGCAACGACGTCATCCGCGTGAAGGCGTCGGGCAAGCAGGTCGCCGTGACGGCTGGCGGCCAGTCGCTGGGCACGTTCGCCGTGACCCGCCGGATTGTCATCAACGGCGATGATGGCAACGACTCGATCGTGGTGGACAAGTCGGTGAAGATCTCCTGCCTGATCTACGGCGGCAACGGCAATGACACGCTGGTCGGCGGCTCGGGTAATGACATTCTCGTCGGCGGCGCCGGCAATGACGTCCTCAAAGGCATGGATGGCCGCGATATCCTCATCGGCGGCGCCGGCACCGACTCCCTCGATGGCGGAACCGGCGATGACATTCTCATTGGCGGAACGTGGAAGGGCGAGCGGCTGCAATCCTCGCTGCTGGCCATTCAGAAGGAACTCGTCGGCCAGGCGGCCTACGCGACCCGCATGACGCACCTGACCAAGGGCGGCGGGCTCAATGGCAAGGTGCTTATCAACAAGAATTGGATCGTTGATGACAAACTGAAGAACACGCTCATCGGCGGCGCGGGCACCGACATGTTCGCCCGCGGCAGCAAGGATTACGCCAAGGACGAGAAGAAGGGAACCGAGGTGTGGTAGTGGCTGGGACCATCGCCCCGGCAACCTCATCCTGACCACGAACCGTCATCCTGAGTGTACGCGCGAAGCATCTGGCATTGGAGTCCAGGGCCGGATGCTTCGCGAGTCTGCTGCTCTGAAGGTGAGGTCGTCGAATCGTCATGTTGCGCGTACTCGCGAAACATCCGGCTTCCGAGTCCAAGGCCAGATTCTTCACGAGTACGTTCAGAATGACCATTCCGATAGCTTTCATCGTCTGCGGGTGGGCCAAGGGCCGGTGACGACTCAGCATGACAACTGTGGCGGCGGAAGTGGTTCATGGCCTGCGCGGATTTCCGGCCACGGGTGAGTTGTGCGTCTATTGGCCCGGTTTGCGGTTCTTCGCAAACCACTCGCACAGCAGTTTCTGCCGATCCGTCGGCGATGCGGCAGGTTTGTTGTCGTCGTGATTTTCTGTGTATTCCACGCTCCATCCGCTCCATTCGCGGAAAGCGTGATAGGACCAGTCCCAGCCGTATTTCTCGAAGATGTCGATGCAGTCGCGCAGATAGCGCTGGCCGCTGTTGTCCGGCGCCCAGCGGATGGCGCTGAACTCTCCGAGATAGATCTGCACGCGGTATTTGCGCTGGAACTCGATGGCCGGCCGCAGGGCTTCTTCCAGCGCGGCCTTGTCCCATTGTTTGCCCGCGATCAGTCCGGGATAGACCACGGGCCCGCTCGGGCCGAACACGCCCTGGTGCGTGAACTGGTGCGGCAGGTACATGTGAACGCTGTAGACGACGTTGCGTACGTCGATGGGCTGGAAGTCCGCCAGCCCCTCCGGCCCGCCCCACGGCGCTGGCTCGATGATGATCGTCCGCTCGGGGTCGATCTCGCGGACGGCCTTGGCTGTCCGGGCGGCCAAGTCGTGCCAGTCGTCGCAATCGTCGGCCAATAGATCCTCGACCGGTTCGTTGGCCAAGTCGTAGCCCCAGATCATGCGGCTGCCTTTGTATCGTTTGGCCATGTAGCGCCAGGCGTCCACGAACTTTGCCTGCGCCTCCTTGCTGTTGAACAGCCCGGAGTCTGAGCCCTGGTATCCGCCGCTTGTGCCCTTGCCGCCCGGCGGTGAATGCAGGTCAAGCACAACGGAGATACCGTATTTCTCGCAGAGGGGCAGCGCCTTGTCGAGTTTGGCCAGTTCACCCTGGAGCCATGGGTCAAAGGTGTCGGCGGCCGGCGCCTGGCCTGGTTTGGTGCCGCCGCGGATGAGTTGCCAGCGGATGAGGTTGGCGTTCCATTCCTGCCCCAGCGTGCGCAGGCCGGCCTCGTCGATACTCGGCGAGATCATCGCCCCGCGCAGTCGCGGCAGGGCGTGCCCGGTGTAGATCGGCTTGTCGGCCGGGGCTGGCGGGATCTCCACCAGCGGCGGCTTGCCCGCGGTGATGCGGAGGTTGTCAAACCAGACAGTGCCGGTGACCTGTTCGAGGCCGAGCACGAGGGTGATGGCGGTCGCGTCTTTGGGGACACGATAGGATAACTTGAACGTCTGGACCTCGAACGAACCCTCGGGAATTCCCTGCGCCTGCGGCCATTGCCTCCCGGACGGCGCCTCAACCGCGAGCATGAACTTCACGCCGTTCCACGGATTGGGCTTCCTGGAGATGCCCTGGCCGCGGATGCGGGCACTGCCGAAGACCTGGTATCCGCGCATCTGCTCGACGGGCAGTTTGATTGAAATCGTTCCGGAAGGAACTTTGTCGTCCTTGCGCTCGATCTTCGCAAGATGAGTCAACGTCGGGCCGGCCTCGATTTCGGCATGTCCGGCCCAGCGTGAGAGAGCGGCAGGGGCCTCGAAGTCTTCCGCGAAGAACACATGCCCACGAGGCAGCGGCTCAGCAAGGCAAAAGGAAAAAGGAAGAAGGAAGATGGCAAGGGGAAAGATGGGTTTCATTGCACGGCTCCTCGGGTCATACCGAATGACGAAACTCGAAATCCGCATGACGAATCAAACTCGAATGACCAAATGTCGAATTCTGCATTCGTGCTTCGACATTCATTCGTCATTCGAATTGCGGGCTTCGTCATTCCGCAGCAGCAGTTGCGGCATAACCAGCATACACTGCCTGTACCCCGGCCTCTTTCGGATCGCCATTGTGGGCATAGAGGCGGTAGCGCAGAGTGATCGGCTTGCCCGGCTCGAGCGTATGCGGGCCTTGCACGAAGAACGCGTTGGCCGCGAACAGGCCGTAGTTGCGGACGTGCCAGTTCGTGGGATAGCGCCAGCTCTGCGGATGGTTCATGATGGCCACGCCGACGGTCCTGCCGCCGATGACGCCGTAGTTGTCGGCCCAGTTCGCCGCGTGCTCGCGGATGGGCGGCTCGTCCTGATTGCCCAGGGCGTCGGCCATCTTGCCATCGCCGCGGTCCTTCGCCGGCTGCTTGTTCTTGCCCGGCTCGGGACTGGTGAGTTCCGTCGCGACGCGCACGGAGAATCCGCCCTCCTTCGTCTTGCCCAGTTCTACCGGCTTGCCGACGGCCGTCAGCGTGATCGCCCAGTCCATGAGCACGTCGTCGCCGACATCGTAGATGCAGACGTCCTGCCGCTCGATCACATTCTCACCCCAGCGGTTCTCGGCCACCACATGCGCCATCACCAGCCCGGATTCCTTCAGCACGAACTTCGCATGTCTGATCGGCTCCTTGGACCAATACTCCACATTGTTCACCTCGCCGTGAGCGAACCAGATCCCGGTGTGGTGTGGATGGTCGTTGGACTCGCCGGGGCGCGGGTCCATGGGGAATCCGCGGCACAGGTTCGTGGCGCCGACCATCAGCGGATAGAAGTACGGCTTCTTGTACTTCTCGAACACACCGCCAAACTGATAGCGCGTGATCTCACGCGCGGCGTTCGAGATCGAGAGACAGCCATCCTTCTCGACGATGCTGACACCGCCCTTGGCCGCCTGCTCCGTCTGCTCGACCGAGAACGTCCTGGCGGTGCCCTTGGCTACCTGCGGCACAAGCCAGTGGATACGTTGGCCTCCGGTGTTGGCGGCCGACTCCCCCTGGCAGGCGAGCGTCTGACCGGTATCCACATCACGGACGACAAAGAGCCGTTTGAGCGCGTCGAGCGGGACGAGCACGGACATGGCCACATAGCGGCGGTCTTCGTCGGCCGGAGCGAGTTTGACCTTGATTGATTCGGCCGCGCGAATTGATACGCCTGTGAGGATGAATATTCCGGCGATGAGGATCGATGCGAGTTTCATGGGAACCTCTCTGGGCTATCCATGGTGTGCTGAAGCACACCCTACAACTATCAATGGTGTGCTGAAGCACACGCGACCATCGGTGGGCAGTGCCCACCCTACGATTGGCGTGCTGAAGCACACCCTACGGTATCACACATACTGCGGCACGAGGAACGGCAGGCGGTAATCCCGCGACACCATGCCGTTGGCGTCGTCGTTGTCAAAGAACCGCTCGGTGCGCGGGTCCACCTTCAGTTCACGTCCCATGCGGTACTGCAACTGCCCGAGATCGCAGCCGTTGTCCTTAAGATGCTTGCAGGTGCGCTCGAACGTCTCCAGCAGCGGCGATGGCGAGCTTGCCGGAAGATCCACCGTGAACGGCCGCTCCTCCGCCAGACGATAGGAAATGTTGGCCACATGGCACAGGGCGCTGGAGAGATGCCCTTCCTGGATATCGGCGGCCAGATCCTTTTGTTTGCGGCTGATGACGCAGTCGATGAAGTTGGTGAAGTGACTCTCGTCGGGTTCCTGCCCGGCGAACTCGATGAGTTTTTCCATCTTCAGCGACCAGGCCGCCGGCTTGACGTTCGAGAACGGTATCGTCACGAACCCGTCCGTGCAATGGAAGATGACGCCGACGTCGATATCCCGTTCCTTCTCGGTCTCCAGCCCGCGCACCTCGAAGAGCACCTTCGGATCGTTCGGCCCATATTCCATCCACGAAATCTGCGTGTTCGGCGTCTCGCCATCATCCTGGTAGCCGAATCGTCCGCCGAGGCTTATGGCCGAACCGGGCAACTCGCCCTTGCCGATTCCCCAGCGGATCACATCTATCTGGTGAATCCCCTGGTTGCCAAGATCACCGTTGCCGTACTGCCAGTTCCAGTGCCACTCATAGTGGAAGCGGTTCCGATTGAAAGCGCTCTCGGGCGCGGGGCCGAGCCAGAGGTTGTAGTCCACACCCGGCGGCACGAACTCGTCATCGTAGTGGCCGATGCTCTTGCGCCGCTTGTAGCAAAGTCCCTGGGCATACAGCAGCTTGCCGAGTTTTCCGGAACGGACGAAGGCGATGGTTTTCTTGATCGAGTTGCTCGACCGCGACTGTGTGCCGGCCTGCACGATGCGGTCGTATTTTCGCGCTGCCTCCACCGCCCGGCGGCCTTCGAAAATGTTGTGGCTCACCGGTTTCTCGACGTACACATCCTTCCCCGCCTGGCAGGCCCAGATCGTTTGCAGCGAATGCCAGTGGTTGGTGGTGGCGATGGAAACCGCATCAATCGAGCGGTCGGCAAGAATACGCCGGAAATCCTGGACGAAGTACGGCGTGCGGCCCTGCTTCTCCTGCACGATGCGTATGGCGGGGCCGACGACATTGGAGTCGATGTCGCAGATGGCCGCGATCTCGACATTCGGTATCCCGGCCAGTTCGGCGACATGGTCCTTACCTCGACCACGCACGCCCACCACGGCGATACGAACGCGATCCGAGGCCCATGTCCGCGTCCCTTCGCGAATCGCCGGCGCAGGCGAGGCCGCCTTGTTGGCGCATCCGCCCATCGCCCCGGCCGCCAGCGCCGCGCTCGAGCTCGCCAGAAAGAACCGTCGGGAAATCGGTGTCCGGTGTCGGTTACGCATAGGC
>JBEKVL010000075.1:0-13442 GCA_049514055.1 Tepidisphaeraceae bacterium
GCAAAGAGGCAAGTTTGTTGTTCGATCGGCTGAGCATGAATCACGCGGATCTTGTTTCCGGGGATCAATGGTGTGCTGAAGCACGCCCGACGGGTTGAACATGGATCGAGTTGAACTTCTCTTCCTGGGCACGGGCACGTCGGCCGGCGTGCCGATGATCGGCTGCGACTGCGCCGTCTGCGCCAGCACCGACCCGCGTGACAAGCGGACCCGGCCATCGGTGGTCATCTCCTACGACGGCACGCGCGTGCTGATCGACACCACGCCCGAGTTGCGCCTGCAATGCGTGGAGCATCGCGTGAAACGGATCGACGCGGTGGTCTTCACGCATGCCCACGCCGACCACATCATGGGCCTCGACGATGTGCGGCGGTTCAACACGGTCAAAGGGGGCGCGCTGGATGTCTGGGCCGAGCCGCGCACACATGAGGTTCTGCAACGCTGCTTTGCGTATGCGTTTCGCGAGCCGGATCCGGCCTGCCGGCTCTATCGGCCGCACCTGGTGCCACGGGAGATCGACGGCCCGTTCGAGATCAACGGCGTGAAATGGCGGCCGATCCGCCTGATCCACGGCAATGTTCCCGTGCTGGGTTTTCGCGTGGGCAACGTCGCCTATTGCACGGACACGAACCTGATCCCCGAGGAGTCTTTCGAGCTGCTGCGCGGGCTCGATGTGCTGGTGCTGGATGGATTGCGGTTCGAGCGGCATTCGACGCATTTTTCGGTGGAAGAGGCGATCGAGGCGGCCGGACGGATCAGGGCGAAGCGGACGCTGCTGACGCATATTGCACATAGCGTCAGCCACGGGGGCGATTCGGCGAAATTGCCGCAGGGGATGGAGTTTGCGCATGACGGGCAGGTGGTGGAGGGGACGAAGTAGCGTGAGGCAAAGCGGAAGCTACAGCCGGCATTGCATGCCAAAGCGAAGCAGTCGCCCGGGTGTCGCTTGCACAGGGGCGTACTGCTCTATCGGTTCCGGAAGACAATTATCGGCATGGCTGGGTCAACAGTCGCCATCCCTTGCACCTCCCCCGGCATCGAGGACTACTTCCCCGGTTCGGGCTATTTCCATCAGGACCAGCGATACTGCGGCCCCGTGGCCGGCCTGACACACATCGACAAGAACGCCAGTGCCTTCTCCGCCTGCCGCCTCCATGACGCTGACTTCGTCTTCTGCCAAACCGGCCTGAAACTCACCTGCCGAAACGGCGAAGAACTCAACGGCAAGAAACTCCACGATCCGCCGGACACACGGTTCACGACCCATACCCGGATTTACCAATGGTGAATATGTGCATCTGAGGGATCCTACGATGTCGTGCATATCAACACGGGCCTTCACGGCTGGCCGACGGGATTGATGCCGCGGCGTACCGTGGTCGCGGCTGGACGCCCGCGCCACCGAATATGAGCACGCCGTGCGGCACTTCATCGTTCGCCCTTGACACAACGGCGGGCAAGGCGATACTTAACTTTCTTTATTAAAGGATGCAACCGCAAAGGAAATCATGTCGAACACCACTCTTGGCGTCGTCGTTGGCAACCGGGGGTTCTTTCCGGGGCACCTGTGCGAGACGGGGCGGAAGACCATTATCACGGTGCTGGAAAAACACGGGATCAAGCCGATCCTGCTGGCATCCGATGCGACCAGGCACGGCGCGGTCGAGTCGCTGGAGGATGCGCGGAAGTGCGCGGATCTGCTCAAGGCCCATCGCGATGAGATCGATGGTGTGCTGGTGACGCTTCCGAATTTCGGCGATGAGCGGGCGATCGCCAATACGCTGCGCTGGGCCGGGCTTAACGTGCCGGTGCTCGTGCAGGCGTTCAACGACGACGCCGCCAGGATGACCATCCTCAACCGCCGCGACAGCTTCTGCGGGAAGATGTCGGCGTGCAACAACCTCAAGCAGTATGGGGTCAAGTATTCGTTGACGACGCTGCATACGTGCGATCCGACCGGGCCGGAGTTCTCGGGCGATCTGCAACGGTTTGTATCGACGTGCAAGGTGGTCAAGAAACTCCGCAACGCCCGCATCGGGGCCATCGGGGCGCGGCCGGCCGCGTTCAACACCGTGCGCTTCAGCGAGAAACTTCTGGAAGCCAGCGGTATCACCGTGGAGACGCTGGACCTGTCCGAGGTGCTCGGCCGGATCAAACGGCTGAGCGACAGCGACAAGGACGTACAGGCCAAACTGGCGGCCATCAAGGCATACACCAAGACCGAGGGCGTTTCGGCCGAAAGCCTCATGCGCATGGCCAAATTCGGCCTGGTGATCGACCGCTACGTGGCCGACTGCGAGTTGTCGGCGACGGCCATCCAGTGCTGGACGTCGCTCGAGGAGTTCTATGGCGTGGCGCCATGCACGCTGATGAGCATGATGTCCAACAGCCTGCTGCCCAGTGCCTGCGAAACCGACATCGCGGGGCTGGTGGGCATGCTGATTCTGCAGGCGGCGTCGGGCAAGCCGGCCGCACTGCTGGATTGGAACAACAACTTCGGCACCGACCCGAACAAGGGCGTGGTTTTTCACTGCTCGAACCTGCCCAAGGAGTTCTTCGTCGACCAGCGGATGGACTACCAGGAGATCATCGCGGGCACGGTCGGCAAGGAGAACGCCTTCGGCACGATTGTCGGCCGGGTGACGCCGGGGCCGTTCACCTATTGCCGCGTGTCCACGGACGATGCCAACGGGTGCGTGGCCGCGTATTACGGAGAAGGCCGGTTCACGGAGGACCGGCTGGATACGTACGGCGGCTACGGGGTGGTGGAATTGCCGGCGTTGCAGGACCTGTTGAGTTTCATCTGCCGCAACGGGTTCGAGCATCATGTGGCGGCGACCAAGGCAAACGTGGCGGCGGCGATCGACGATGCGCTGACGAATTACCTTGGGTGGAATACGT
Organism: Tepidisphaeraceae bacterium; assembly: GCA_049514055.1. Lineage (GTDB taxonomy): Bacteria > Planctomycetota > Phycisphaerae > Tepidisphaerales > Tepidisphaeraceae > JANYKD01. The sequence goes on from JBEKVL010000075.1 coordinate 2,902, forward strand.
ATCATCACGTTGGGTAATAAAGAGACAACCATGCGTGCAGCGCGGCTATACGGTGCGGCGGACCTGCGGGTCGAGGATGTCCCGCACCCCGGTTCGCCGGGGCCGGGGCAGGTGCTGCTGCGCGTGGGCGCAGTTGGCATCTGTGGTAGCGACCTGCACACGTATGAGGATGGGCGGATCGGCGACACGGTGCTGAAGGGTCCGCTGATCATGGGTCACGAGTTTGGCGGCGTGATCGAGGCCGTCGGGCCGGATGCGATCGACGGCGAATCCCGGCCGCTCGTCGTCGGTACGCCGGTGGCGGTTGATCCGTGTCAGACCTGCGGGCAGTGCCGGCCCTGCCAAGAGGGCAATCCGAACCTCTGCCTGCACCATCGTTTTTGCGGCCTGTATCCGAATGACGGCGCGATGTGTCAGTGGATGATCGTGCCGGCGAGGAATTGTTTCCCCGTGCGGGTCGGGACGGACTGGGGTGAGGTGGCGCTGATGGAGACGCTCGGCGTGGCCATGCATGCGGTGGACCTGGCGCAGATTCGCGTGGCCGATCGCGTGGCGGTGCTGGGGGCCGGGCCGGTCGGGTTGTGCATCATGCAGTGTGCGAAGTTGGCCGGGGCGTCGGAGATCTACGTGACCGACAAACTGCCGTGGCGGCTGGAGTTGGCGGGGAAGTTTGGCGGCGTGCCGCTGAATATCGAGAAGTGCGATGCAACGGCAGCGGTCAGGGAAACGACGGCAGGGGGGGGTGTGGATGTGGTGATCGAGGCTGCCCGGGCCGGGCCGGCCGTGCAGCAGGCGGCCGAGATGGTGCGGGCGGGCGGGCGGTTGACGCTGGTGGGTATTCCCGGCGATGATCGGCTGGAGATGCGGCATTCGCTGGTGCGGCGGAAGGGACTGACGATCCGCGTGGCCCGGCGGATGAAGCATGTGTATCCGCGCGTGCTGCGGCTGTACCGCGGCGGGCGGGTGGATTTGAAGAGTCTCATCAGCCATCGGTTCCCGTTGGCACAGGCGGGGATTGCGATGGCAATGAATGCGAGATATGAACAGGGAGTGGTGAAGGTTGTGGTGGAGATCGGCTGATATTCGGGAGAAACCAATGGCCAGGTATTCAATCGGTTTGGACTTCGGGACGAACTCGGTGCGGGCGCTTCTGGTGGATGCGCGCAACGGCAAGGAAATCGCCAGCAGCGTGTGCAACTATGCGCACGGCGACGCGGGGATCGTGCTGGACAGGAAGGATCCGAACCTGGCCCGGCAGCACCCGGCCGACTATCTCGATGGCATCGAAACCACGGTGAAGGCGGTGCTCACGGCAGCGAAGAAGATCAGAGGTTTTGCAGCCGGGCAGGTGATCGGCATCGGCGTCGACACGACCGGCAGCACCCCCATGCCTCTGGACGCGGCCGGCGAGCCGCTGGCGTTTGACAAGAAGTTCGCGAAAGACCCGGCCGCCCTCGCGTGGCTCTGGAAAGACCACACCGGATATGCCGAGGCCGAGGAGATCACGGCGGCCGCGGCCAAACTGCGGTCGAATTACCTCGCCAAATGCGGCGGGAGATATTCATCCGAATGGTTCTGGTCGAAGATCCTGCACTGTGCCCGCGTATCGCCGAAGGTGTTTGACGCGGCGTACACCTGGGTGGAAATCGCCGACTGGATCCCGGCCGTGCTCGCGGGCATCAAGGCCCCGGACCAGATCAAGCGCGGCATTTGTGCGGCCGGGCATAAGGCCATGTGCAACCCGGCGTGGGGCGGCTACGCCGATGAGGAGTTCGTCAGCAGTCTCGATCCGCGGCTGGGCCGGGTGCGGAAGTCCTTGCCCAATAAGACATACACCGTGGCCGACGTGGCCGGCACGCTCTGTGCGGCATGGGCAAAGAAACTCGGCATGCGCGAAGGCACACCTATCGCCGTCGGCGCGTTCGACGCCCATCTGGGCGGCGTGGGTTCCGGCATCGTTCCCGGCGCTCTCGTGAAGATCATCGGCACCTCCACCTGCGACATGATGGTCGCCAGCATGGACAAGGAATTGCCCGACATCCCCGGCCTCTGCGGCATCGTCCCGGAGTCGATCCTGCCGGGATGTTTCGGCTTGGAAGCGGGCCAGTCGGCCGTCGGCGACATCTTCAACTGGTTCGTCAACATCGTGCAGCCCGGCGGCCCGAAGAACGGCTCGCACGAAGCCCTGACCAAAGGCGCCGAATCGCTCAAGCCCGGCGAGAGCGGCCTGCTCGCCCTCGACTGGCACAACGGCAACCGCACGATCCTGGTCGATCAGCGCCTTACCGGGCTGGTGCTCGGCTTGACGCTGCACAGCACGCCGGCCGAGATCTACCGGGCCTTGGTCGAGTCCACCGCCTTCGGCGCTCGCACGATCATGGAACGCTTCGAGGAATATGGACAGAAGGTCGAGCGCGTCATCAACTGCGGTGGCATCGCGGCCAAGAGCCCGCTGGTCATGCAGATCTACGCCGACGTCATGGGCCGCCCGCTGATGATCTCCCGTTGCAATCAGACTTGCGCCCTCGGCGCGGCCATCGCCGGCGCGGTGGTGGCCGGCAAGGAAGCAGGGGGGCACGCCAATTTCATTGATGCGATGAAAGCGATGACCGGCGTGCAGAAGAAGGTCTTCAAGCCCATCGCGAAAAACGTCGCCGTGTATGACCGCTTGTACAAGCTCTATCGCAGCCTGCACGACGCCCTGGGCGTCGCCGGCCACGGAACCGACCTGTCGGGCGTGATGAAGGATTTGCTGAAGATAAGGGATGAAGCGAGGAATTAGTTGCCAGTCGCCAGTTGGTAGTTGCCAGTGGAATGCGGAGCATTGAACCCTTGAACTCTTGAACCATTGATCTCTTGAACTCTCCCATGGCTTACGACGAACTCAAAGAACGTGTCTATCGCGTCAACATGGCTCTCGTCGAATCCGGGCTGGTGGTGCTCACCTGGGGCAACGCCAGCGGCGCCGACCGCAAGGCCGGCGTGATGGCGATCAAGCCCAGCGGCGTGGCCTATTCGACGTTGAAGCCTGCGGACATCGTTGTGCTTTCGATTGAGACGGGCAAGGTCGTTGACGGCACCGGCCGGCCAAGTTCCGACACGCCGACGCACCTGCACCTCTACCGCGAATTCCCCACCATCGGCGGCGTCGTCCACACGCACTCGACGCATGCCACCAGTTTCGCCCAGGCCCAGCGCGACATCCCCTGTTTCGGCACCACGCACGCCGACAACTTCTACGGCACGATTCCCTGCACGCGCGCCATGACCCGCGAGGAGATCGAAAGCGATTACGAACTGAACACCGGAAAGGTGATCGTCGAATGCTTCCGCCAGCGCGGTCTCGATCCGCTGGACATGCCCGGCGTGCTGGTGTCGAGCCACGCCCCGTTCACCTGGGGCGTCAACGCAGACAAGGCGCTCGAGAACGCGATCGTGATCGAATTCGCCGCCCAGATGGCGCTGAACAGCCTCGCCCTGAACCCGACGCTCGGCCCGGTTCCGCAGATGTTGCTGGACAAGCACTTCAGGCGAAAGCACGGCCCCAAGGCGTATTACGGGCAGTAGCGTGATATGTCGCGAATCACAGAGAGCCCCATGCGTGGGTTGATCAGTCTGATTTACTTCACGCGACTGCGAACGGCAGTCCACACATCGTCCAATCCCATCGCTTTTGCCCATCGCGCGATGTAGGCCGAATCGATTTCCTCGGCACTGGTCTTCAGGACACCGGTAATGTCCCGCAAGTGTTTTTGCGATCCGCCTTCACTGTAGTATTTCAGTTTCTCGATGATTGCGTGCTCAGGTGATGCAAAACAGGCGTCGAAGCCTTCCGCCGCATGCACCCTGCGCACTCGCGAAAAGCGCGACTGATTGAAGGGAGTTGGGCCGGGAACAATCACGTCCACCTTGAGACCGGATGTTGGGTGAATAAAGTAGCGCAAGCCCAGTGTCTCGATCACGGAAACCACGAAGCGAAGCAGGTCAGATTGTTCCATGGGAAAGTCTCCGGGATGCCTCCAACTCCACTTGCCTGTCAGTCCAATCGGTATGGATGGATTGCAGGTGGCTGACAAGCATCCGGCGTGCGCTGGCGTACATGCCGCTGGCAATTGCCAGTCGCTCTGCTCCGGTCTTTCCGCGCACGACATCGGCCATCGCATCGTCGATGACTTCGATCCGTGCGGAAACTGGAACTGTATGCGTTACCATGTTCCGCATGATACCCGCGCAGTTCGCCGACCCGCAAGAGAAACGCAGGCTGGAGCGGATTGATAAATCCTCAATTCTGAAGCGGACGCCATTCCACAAAACACCATCACCCTCTGCCCCTCCAACGGAAAAGGCAGAGGGTGAGTTGTTTCCTCACAGCGCGTTACTTGAGTCCGCTGAGCAGATCTTCAGCCTTCTTCTTCGTAGCCGCATTCTTTGAATTGGCCGCCACTGCCTGCAGACCCTTCTGCTTCTGCTCCCGGGTGAGGCGGCTGGCCTTGCCGGTCAGATCGAAGATCGCCGACGACGCCTCCTCGCTCAGCGCCGGATCGGCGGTGAAGCCCGCCAGCGCATCGATCGCGCCGGCGTTAGCGATTTCCTTGTACACGGGGATCGTCAGACGCTTCTCCTCCGGCCGGGTGATCAGCGGCAGGATGTCCCCGATCTTGGCCAGTTTCCCGGCGCCGTTGAGCTTCTTGGTTCCGTGGACATATTGCAGATATCCGCGGATCGCCAGGATCTTGTGCTGGTCCTTCCTGGCCGACTTGGCCAGACTCAGCAGCGGCTCGACGACGCCCGCGTCCTCGGGCCAGCGGTTGGGCCAGGTGGACAGCGTGCGCACGGCTTCATCTCCGACCGCCGCGTCCTTGTCGTTGGCGGCGGTGGCGATGGCGGCCAGGGCGTCGGCCCCGCCGCAGGCTCCGATCGCGTGAATCGCGACCGTGCGATTGGCCGCATCGTCGCTCTTGAGGAGCGGCTGCACGAGCGGCAGGCAGGCCGCGCCGTAGCGGGCGCAGATCGAGTTCAGGGCCTTCTCAATCTGGTCGCGGTCCTGCGGATCCTTGGCCTTCGCCAGCAGTTTCAGCAGCTCCGGCGCCTGTTTGTCTTCGCCAATGGCCCCGATGGCCACAAGTGATGCCGTTCGAACCTCCGCGTCCGCATCTTCGGCGGACACGAGGAACAGCGCCATCGCTCCGTCGATTCTGCGTTGCTCGGCCAGTTCGATCAGAATCTGCCGCTGCTTGCCGGTGGATTTCTGCAAGCGGGCCAGCAGGTCGGCGTCGATGTCCTTGCCGATCAGTCGTGCCAGCGTCGCCTTGGCGGCCTTGGACACCTCGGCGTCATCGCCGGCGGCGGCATCGAGCAGCACGGGCACGCAGGAGACGTTGCCGATGCGTTCGATCGCCCCGGCCGCCACCACGCGCACATTCGTCGGGCCGGTCTTGGTCTTAAGCGCCTCGATGATTGCGGGGAGCGCCTTGGCATCAGCCCGGTCTGCCAAGGCGAGCAGCAGCAGCGACTGGCGCTCGGAGCCGGTCTTGGCCATCTCAGTCAGCAGGACATCGGTAACGGCCGCGTCCTTGACCTCGCGGGAAACGCGCAAACCCAGCGCGAAAAACGCCTTGTCGGGCGACTGCAGTTGTTCGGCGAGAATCGGAATCCCGGCCGCCTGGCGGGCCAGGATCACACCGCGCGTGGCTTCCAGCACCCGCTGCCTGGACACCGGGGCCTTGCGCACGGTTTCGTAGAGTTTAAGGGCCTGATCGTTCTTGCCGTCGGCGAGATAGTGGGATGCGCAGATCACGCAACCCTGGGCGACGGCCGATTTCTGGGCGGCCGGAACCGATGCCAGTGCCTGTTCGAGCGCCGCGGCGGCCGTGTCGCCGCCGATCTGCCCCAGCGCCGCGGCCGCGGCCGCAACGATATCCCCATCGGCGTCCTTGAGCTTGACAATCAGGCCATCGACCGCCTTGGCGTCGTGACGCACGCTGATGGAGTTGATGATGCCGATGAGGATTCTGCCCTGGGCTTTGCCCATGGCGTCGCGCAGCGCGTCGCCAGCGGCCGCGTCGGGGATGGCTTCCAGGGCGATGCGCGCCCAGGAAGTCAGCTCCTTGTCGAGCAGCAGCGGCGCCAGCGCCGGCACCGCCTCTTTCGATCCGTAGATCGCGAGTTTCTTGCAGGTGATCGCCTTCTCGCCCGGCGGCGCATTGGACGTGAGCACGGCGATGAGCGCCGGCTCCTTGGGGGCGTCGGCGGCGGAAACATGAAAGGGAGAGGCTGCAAAGACGGCCGCCAAAATGGCTGCGGCCGCAAGAATATTACGTCGGGCTTTGAACATTGAATTTCTCCTGATGCGAAGGTCGCAAAGTCAAATAAGTTGGCATGGGCAAGTACCCTTGCCCATGCGAATAACTACAGCCGCCACGGTTCGCGAAGCGCCTCGGAGCGCAGCCGGTTGGCTTCCGCGTCGGCGATGAACTCGCACTTGATCGGGTCGAACTTGACCTTGCGCTGCAGGAACAACGCCACATTCGCGGCATGACAGGCGATGTGCGCCCAGCACGCGGCCTCGGCATTGGCCCGCGTCTTGCCGCGCGACTTTACACAGTCGAGGAAGTTGCGCACATGGAAGTTGGCCGGATACCCGCCGATCTTCACGCGCCGACCGGCCAGTAGTGACGCCGGCTCGCCCTTCACGTCGCCATCGTCGCCGGTTTCCACCCAGCCCGCGTCGCCTTCAAATTTCACCGGGCACGATCCCAGCGGCAGCCAGCCATCGTTACGCAGGATCAGCTTTACGCCATTGGCGTACACGGCATGCAATTGGCCGTTGACGGGTTCGTATTCAATCGGCGCCGTGCTGTCGGCGTCGTTGGCCCACTGGCACAGGTCCACGCAGTGCGAACCCCATTCCAGACAGCCGCCGCCCGTCAGCCCGCCGCCTTTTTCAAAGTTGAAACCGTTCAGCAGTGACTTGTTAAACGGCCGCCACGCGGCCGGGCCGAGGTACTGATCCCAGTCCGCCTCTTCCCGTGCCGGTTCCGGATCGGGCGACAGCCAGCCGCTCATCGAGCAGCCGAGTCCGCCCGGATGCGCGTGCAGCGTGTGCAGCTTGCCGAGCTTGCCGCGCCGGGCCAGGTCGATGCTGAAGATGAAGTTCGGCAAACTGCGCCGCTGTGTTCCGGCCTGGAACACGCGCGCCGTTCGCGCGAACACTTCCTTGAGCATCAGGCTCTGGGCGATGTTCTTGGTCGACGGCTTCTCCGAATACACATCCTTGCCCGCATTGGCCGCCAGACACGAAGCCGTGCAGTGCCAGTTCGGACCCGTCGCGATCAGCACCGCGTCCAGATCCTCGCGGGCCAGGATCTCTCGCAGGTCGATATACGTCTTGCAGTCCGTGTTCCCGTACTTGGCGTCGATCGTCCTTTTGGCCCGGTCGCGGTTGACCCCGCGCACATCGCAGACGGCCATGACCTGTGCATCGGCCTCGCCCAGGAAACAGGTGAGGTCATAGCTGCCGCGGTTGCCGATGCCGATGCAGCCCACGGCGATGCGTTCGCTGGGAGCGATCGCTCCGTCCTTGCCCAGGGCCGAGCTTGGGATGAATTGCGGTATCGCAAGCAACGCACTTGCCTGGGCCGCGGTTGTCAGAAGCCGCCGCCGGCTTAGACGAATCTCTTTTCCAATCATGCTGTTCTCCTGCTGGCTGTTAGACCACCTGTTCCGCGTCCGCGACCATCGGTCGTGAACGCACATTCTTCAACACCGTTATTAGTGCCGGCAAGCGGATTTGTTTTCCGATGATTTGCCCGGTTCCGGATTTCCAAGGTGCGGCCAAGGGTTGTGGCAACAGGGCCAATTGCAGGGCGTTCGCGGCCAGTTCCGCCCGCACTTCAGACCAGTCCCCGCCTTCGCCACAAGCTGATTGGGCGAATACGCGATCGAGCGCTGCTTGGGTTCGTGCGTCAAGCTCGTCGATTGCCTCGCTGCGTAATTCGGCCAAAGCCTGAAGTGCGGTATGAATGGCTTCATCTGGCGTGGCGAATCCGCCCCCTTCCATCTGTTCTTCAAGCAGTTTCTGGGTGTGTGGGCGCAGAACAATGGTCATGTGGTCTGACTCCTACTGTCTCTGGCATCCAGAGAATCGCTTGATTGGTATCCTGAGCCCGAAATCGGCTCAAACACCAACACGCCAACGCCAACACACCAACAGGGCTGTGACACCTCGGACCCGGTGTTGCAGCAGTCCACCCATGTTCCTATTGTGGTACGGTCGCCGGATAACTTCGAATCTGGCGTAGAGGAGCAATCAATGAGAAACCTGTCCGTGAGAACCGTTACAAGCTTGGCTGCGGTTGTGGTGTTGTTCTTGCATGCAGCGATGCTGCAAGCCGGCGAGGCGGCTTCATCCCTGGACGCCTGCAACGTCGTCTGGACCAGCCCCAGCGAAACCTCGGCCGGGTCGATGCCGTTGGGCAACGGGGACATCGGGCTCAACGTCTGGGTCGAGAAGAACGGCGACCTTCTGTTCTACATCAGCAAGTCCGACGTCTGGGGCGACAATGTCGGGAGCAACAAAGGGCTACCCAAGCTCGGCCGGGTGCGGGTGCGGCTGTCGCCGGCGCTGCCGGTGGCCGAAGATGGGTTTCGGCAGGCATTGCTGTTGCGGGATGGGGCGATCGAGGTCAAGGGCGGGCCGACGAGCCTGCGCGTCTGGGTGGATGCGAACCGGCCGGTGGTGCGGGTCGACGCCAGCAGCACGGAAAAGTTCCAGATGCAGGTCGGCTTTGAGACACTGCGACCGGAGGCCGAGAAAGATGTGGCGGCCGACACGATCCTGGACGGACAGAAAGACCGCGTGGTCTGGTACTATCGCAACCGCAACCGGCAGACGGCGCAGCTCAAGAACCTGACTTTCGGCGCGATCCTACGCGGCAATGGGCTGGTGAGTGTGGATCGCACCACCCTGCGCCGCTCGGAGCCTGCGGCAAGAGCCAGTTTCTCGGTTTATCCGCTGACGGCGCAGACCGACACGTCCGAACAATGGCTCGCACAAGTGGAGAGACAGGCAACTGCCGCCGGCGAGGGCGACTGGTCTGCCCATTGCGCCTGGTGGCGGCAGTTCTGGGATCGGAGTTGGGTCTTCCTCAGCGGCGATGAGGAGGCCAAAAAGGTTACGCTCGGCTACACACTGCAGCGATTTGTCAGTGCGTGTGCCGGCCGGGGAGCGTATCCGATCAAGTTCAACGGTTCCATCTTCACGATGGACTGGGTCAAGCGGGAAAAGGTCAACGGCGTCAACAAAGAGACGCCCATGAACGCCGACATGCGCGACTGGGGCGGGCAATACTGGTTCCAGAACACCCGGCCGATGTACTGGCCGATGCTCCAGTCGGGGGATTTCGAGATGATGCGGCCGCTGTTCCGCATGTACCAGGACCAGTTGCCCGGCAACGCCAAGGCGATCAAGCAGTTCTACGGCCACGACGGAGCGTATTTCGCCGAGACCAATCCGTTCTATGGCAGCCTGCCGAACATCAAACCCGACGAGGCCGGCAGCTACACCAAACATTATTACACGCCCATCCTGGAACTGAGCGCGATGATGCTCGACTACTACGCCTACACCGGCGACCGCGCGTTCGTGCAGCAGACACTGCTGCCCGTGGCCGAAGCCGGGTTGACTTTCTTCGACCAGCACTTCAAGCGTGAGAACGGCAAGCTGCTGCTGGATCCCGACAACGCCATCGAGATGTTCTGGAAGTCGCGCAACCCCGCGCCGGACATCGCCGGGCTGCGGTGGGTGTTGCAGGGTTTGCTGGCCCTGCCGCCGGAACTGACCACGGCCGAGCAGCTCGCCCGCTGGCAGAAGTTCCTGGGCGAAATCCCCGAACTGCCGACGGGAGAGGCGAGCGGCGTGAAGGTGCTGCTGCCGGCCGAAGTGTTTGACAAGGGACACAACTTCGAGAATCCGGAACTCTATGCGGTCTTCCCGTTCCGATTGTTCGGCCTGAGCAAGCCGGGGCTGGACATGGCCAGGGCCACGTTTGCCGCCCGGCGGTTCAAGACCAACGGTTGCTGGCGACAGGATGGCATTCAGGCGGCGCTTCTGGGAGACACCGAGACGGCCCGGAAGAACGTGGCGTTCGTGCTGACGCGGCAGGACAAGCAGTGCCGCTTCCCGGCCTTCTGGGATCACGGCTCGGACTACGTGCCCGATGAAGACAACGGCGGCAATGGTGTCAACGCTGTCCAGTTGATGCTGATGCAGTCCGAAGGCTCGCGCATCACGCTGCTGCCGGCGTGGCCGGCGAAGTGGGACGCGGAGTTTAAGCTCCATGCGCCCCGGCAGACCGCGGTGCAGGGCACGGTTCGCCAGGGCAAGGTTGTGGAGTTCAAAGTCACTCCGGAATCGCGACGGAAGGATGTGGTGATTGCCCAGCCGTAGAGTGGAGTCACGGTGCGCTCGGGAGGGTCGTGCTCCTGCACGGCCGGGTGGATTCCCGAGCAATGTCGGCGGGTGCGCGGCATACTCGCCGCCG
>JBEKVL010000076.1:0-13214 GCA_049514055.1 Tepidisphaeraceae bacterium
CTTCGAGCCGCACCTCGTCGGCGGTCACAAAGGCGACGGGGTCGTAGTAGATTCCATGGCTGGCGGGATCGAGCGGGCTGACCCAGCGCGGCGGGTGCGTGCCGATGAAGACGCAGGCGGCCACGATCGGCGGCACGACCATGGGGATCAAGGCGATGCGCCAGATGATGGTGGAGATCAGCCGCGTCAGAGTCCTGGACTCGGGCGGTCTGTCCCGGTTCCGGCCTGCCAGGTCCAACAGCAGGATCCGGACCAGCCAACTGACGGGATGGACCACGACTTCGGGGAACGATCGCTCCGGGCGCGTGGGCGGCGGCACTTCCTCGTCGAACCCGGGATTCAGGCACGGTCGATCCATACAAATACCGCGCGCGGCGACGGCTAGATGGGTCGCCGCACTTATTGGGACTATCGGCTTGACCCGACCGCCTCTGAATGGGTATGCTTCCACTGCACGGTGCGGAGCACCGCCTGATAAGTCGTAACAGGAAAGGAAGGTCACGGATGGCCAAGGGGAAGTATGCAACAGCGTTATTTGACGTGATTCGTAAGGACCGGCCGTTAACCCGGCAGAAGGACCGCGGTCTGCTTGAGGTGATTACAGGCGGGCCCGGCCCGGCGGAGGCGGCGCCGCCCGTTCCGGGAGGAGCGCCGCCGGAAGCGCCCGTGGGATCGCCTCCCCGCGAGATGCTGATCCGGCTGACCTATCCGTCGGCGATCGTCGCCGGCATGGCGCTGGCAACAATCGTCGGTGGAGCATTTATGGCCGGGCAGAAATCCGTGCGGAACGTCCGTCCGGCGATCTCGCTGGAGACCGGCGACGAAGTGCGCCAGCAGCAGCCGCAACCAGACGTGGTCAACGTCGCCCACACCATTGATCGACCAGGTACCGGCGAAACGGCCGATAATCCGGGCGGTGCCGGGCATGGCAAGGCGGCGGCGACGGATGCGGGCCTGGCCGCGGCCAAGGGCCGGATCAACGGGGCCAACTACATCATCATCCAGAGCTATCCCGAGCAGGAGCGCAAGATGGCCGAGGATGCGGTGAAGTTCCTGCACGACAACGGCATCGAGGCGACGATCGAAAAGGACCTGCCTCGCTGGGGCCTGGCGGGCTGGTACACGGTGCTGGGCACGACCGGCTTCGAGAAGATCAGTTCGTCGCAATGCGAAGCCTACTCCAAGAAGGTCCGCGACATCTCGGAACGCTACGCCAAGAAGAGCAGTTTCAAGGCCTTCGACCCCAAGCCGTACCGGTGGGGCAAGGGCGCGAATTGATCGCGGCTTCGCCTCGTTCGGAGTTCACGCTCTGCGATCCACTCGGGACCGGGTGTCCGGATTCCGGGTGCCGCGGCTTGTCTACTGCAAGCCGTGGCGCCCGAACGCCCGCCTACTTCGCCTCGACAAACCAGATGTTCCGGAACCGCACCGGGCTCCCGTGCTCCTGCAAATACAGGTAGCTGGGATCGGCCGTTTCCTTCGCCGGGGCGGCCGTCGTGGGATGCGGAATCTCCGCGTCCTTCTGCACCAGCACGCCATTGTGAAGCACCGTCATCTGCGCGTTGGCCGTCTTCTTGCCGTTGTCCCACCTGGCGGCCGTGAACTCGACGTCGTAAGTCTGCCACGAAAGCGGCGGGAAGCACATATTCACGATCGGTTCCGACACGCTGTAGATGCCGCCACATTCGTTGTTCATCCCGTCCAGCCCGAACGAATCCAGCACCTGTATCTCGTAGCGGCCCTGCAAATATACGCCGCTGTTTGAGCGGCCTTGCCCCCGGCCCCTGGGCTCGTAGGCCAGCATGAACTCGACATGGAGCTTGCCGCTTCCGAACAGCTTCTTGCTGTTCGAGCCCTGCATCAGCAACCCGTCCTCCGTCAGTTTGGCCGCTCCCTCGCGCCATTCGTCGGCGTTCTTGCCGTCAAAGAGCACGATGGCGCCTTCCGGCGGCTTGGCGCCGAGCGTCGGGCTCTTCCGCAGAACCTGCGGCAGCTTCCCCAGTTCCTTGCCCGCGTTGTCGAGCAAGGCGAGCGATTTCTCCTTGATCTCGCAGCCGTATGGGTCGCCCTTGATCGTCACCTTGCCATCGGCCACTTTCCCCTCGGCCGCCGACTTCTTCATTGTCTTCTCCCACCCGTCGCCCGGCAACCCGCCGGGATAGAACACGGCCCGGAAGTTCCCGCCGCCCAGCGCAATCACCTGCGCGCCGAACTTCTTGCCGCCGATGTCGCCGGCATATTCGCCCTGACAGGCGAAATCCGCATCGACTTTGGTGATGTCGGCCGCCGCCGCTTTCTCGGCCCACGCGGGCATCGGCATTGCCGAGATGCCGCCCACGGCGGCTGTCGCCGCCAGAACCCACTTCGCCACTCGCCGGAAATTTCGCTTGGTCATAATGATGTTCCTCTTTCTAAGCCATAGATATCTCGGCGGCTTCAAAACGTGGAAGCCTGGTGACGGGCGACAAGCGACAGCGAATTCCCGTCACCGCCCGCGGCCGGGCGTGGTATAAACCACCGGACAAGCTCATTTGGGTCCAAGGAGATCCCCATGACTCGCGCAATTCCCATCGTCCTGGCCACGCTCCTGTGTCTCACACCGCGGGCCCGTGCCGGCGACAGTACGCCTGTGCCGTGGGAAGAACAGCTCCGCGCGATGGGCTACTTCATCATGCATCTGTCGTCCGTGAACGCGATCAACGGCATCAATCTCACGCGCCAGCAGGCCGTCGAACTCCGCGCCATGGCGCTGGACATCGAGAAGTCGGCCTCGCGGCTGCCGCCCTTGACCGGCCAGTATCGTCCCGACCTGGCGGAAGTCCGGGACACCTACCTCCAGGTCGAGAAGCTGTTGCTGGCCGGGCAGGAGGTTCCCGATGCGCTGGAGACGAAGGTCGGCAAAGCCCGTGGGTATGAGACGGCGGTCATCCGGCAATCGCTGATGAATCCCGTGACCGGCTCGACGACGTGCGTCAAATGCCACGGCCAGCCGGGGCAGCCCGACCTGCGCTCGGCCGGTCTTTCCGGCTCGCCTCTCAACGACGCCATCAGGCACGCCTCCCCGGTGGAAGTGTTCCTCGCCCATCACGTCGGCCTCTTCGGCATCGGCGGGAGCCTGAAGATGCTGGGCCATATCGACAAGATCGACAAGCTGTTGCAGCCGGAGCAGAAGCAGGCCCTGACGGGATTCTCCTGCTGTTTGACACCGCCCAAGTCCATGTCGGACCCGGTTCGCGCCGGCCAGGCCTCCGGTGGAGAGAAGGAGATCGACTTCTTCCGCGGGATTCGCAGGATGAACGACGTGCAGTGGGAGATTGCCAAGGCCATCGGCAGCGGCTGGATCGACAAGGCCGTGGTCGCAAAGAGTCCCGGCGCCAGGCCCGAGGAGATCGCGGCCACGCGTGCCAGGGTCATCGCCCTGCTGGACAAAGTCCGTAAGGTGCCCGACAGTGACTTTGAGATGGACAAGGCAGGACTGGCGGGCGAGTTGAAGCAGATCGCCGGGATCTCCTCCGGAGAACAGGCTGAGAAGGACCGCAAGTTCTCCACCGCGATGTTCCTGCTCGTCCCCGGCTCGGCCGATGCATATGCCGCACTGATCAAACGTCTCGACCACAAATAACACCTTCGTGCCCTTGTGCCTCAATGCCTCCGTGCCTTCCGCAAATGACCCGCCGCCGTTTCATCCTCCTCCTTGAGCAAATCGGCATCTCGGCCGCCGTTGCCGAGACACTCTATCCCTTCGCGGCGGCCCGGGCCGCGGCGGGCGGCGAAATGCCGGCCGGCTATTGGCATCCTGTCAAGGACGGCGTCGAATGTGAGCTTTGTCCGCGCCAGGAAACGCTGGCCAACGGCGAAACCGGCACCTGCCATGTGCGTGTCAACCGCCGCGGCAGGCTGGTCACGCTCGGCTACGACCGTCCGTGCGTGCTGAACATCGACCCCATCGAGAAGAACCCGCTGGCACACGTGCATCCCGGCGCCGAACTGCTGGCCATCGCCCATGCCGGCTGCAACATCCACTGTCCCTACTGCCAGAACTGGCAGTTCTCGCAGAAGGGGCCCGATCAGACGAAGAACATCGCCGACTTTGACCGCGCCGCCGTCATCACCAAGGCCGCGCAGCGAAAACTCAAGGGGCTGGCGTTCACCTATACCGAGCCTTCGGTCACGCCCGAGTTCATTGCGGCCGCGGCGCAGTCGGCGGCCGACAAGGGCCTGCTGCTCACGCTCTGCTCCTGCGGCTACATCCTGGACAAACCTCTGCGCGACATGGTCAAGCCGTTCAGCGCCGTCACCATCACCTACAAAGGCGCGACCGAGCAATTCTATCACGACGTCTGCGGGGCATCGCTCAAGCCCGTGCTCGATTCGATGGCCGCCGTGAAATCGCTCGGCAAGTGGCTCGAAGTCGCCACGCTCGTTGTCCCCACGCTCAATGACGATACCAAGCTGCTGGCGTCCATGGCCCGCTGGATCGTCCAGAATCTCGGCCCCGACACCCCCTGGCACCTCGAACGCTTCAACCCGCAGCACGAGTTGACCAACCTTCCCATGACACCGCAGACGACGCTCGAAACCGTCCGGAAGATCGGGCTGGATGCCGGCCTGAAGTTCGTCTACATCTCCAACCTCGCCCCGCACGAGGGCAACCACACCTACTGCCCACGCTGCCACGCGGCCGTCATCACGCGACTGGGTTTCAAGATCATCCGCAACGACCTCAGGGACGGAGCCTGTCCCAATTGCCGGATCAGACTGCCGGGGATCTGGACATGACGGCCGCCCCTGCCCCTTCCGCTCCCGCCCGGCATCTCCTTTTCGCGGCCGCCATCGGCGCTTTTGCACAACTGGCCCAGATCCTGCTGGTGCGCGAACTTCTCGACTCGCTCCGCGGCGGCGAACTGCTGCTGGGGGTGATCTTCGCGGCGCACCTGCTGGCCGGGGCGATGGGCGTGATGCTGGCCTGTTCGGAGTTCACGCTTCAGCGCGTCTTCCGGAAGTTGCCGCCGGAAGACACGCTGAAGCGTGA
The DNA here is from genome assembly GCA_049514055.1 of Tepidisphaeraceae bacterium. Classification (GTDB taxonomy): domain Bacteria; phylum Planctomycetota; class Phycisphaerae; order Tepidisphaerales; family Tepidisphaeraceae; genus JANYKD01. Next base: position 5,033 of record JBEKVL010000076.1, read on the forward strand.
ACTCCAAACGCAAGCCACCGTCATCCTGCTGCCACTTCTCACTGCTGTCTCACTTCTGGCCACCCTCGCCTTCGCCCGCATCGCCGGCTCAACCGCCGCTTCGCCGCTGCACCATTCGCTGCTGATCGCGGCCGCTCTGGCCGTTCCGGCCCCCCTGCTCTGCGGGGTGCTTTTCGGCCGGCTTCTCCGCAACGACTCGGCTGCCGCCGTTCCCTTCTACCAGTCCGACACCTGGGGCGCCGTGCTGGCAGGCATCGCTTTCAGCTTCATGCTCTCCACCAGCCCGGCGCTGCTCGCCGCCGCGGTTCTCGGGATGATGCTCGTTGTGGCCGCATGGCTCAGCCTCGCCAATCCGTGGACGCGCCGCCGATCGTTGACAACGCTCGTTGCCGTACTGCCCTTGATCGTCGCCGCCCTGCTGCCGCTCGACTCCGCTCTTGACCGCCATCGCTGGCGCCGCCGTCTGCCCGACCACGAGCTCCGCGAGGTCCGCCTCACACCCCACGGCCGGCTCGCGGTCCTTGCCCGCCGCGACCGCTCGCAGATCTCCTTGTTCCGCGGTCCGGACCTGCTCGGCACCCTGGAAACGCCGCCACCGACGGACGAACGCGCCCTGGCCGACTTCCTCGCCTGTCTCGTACCCAAGACAGAAGAGATCCTCATCGTCGGCGGCTCGGCATCATCCCTGCCACAGCAGTTCGCCCGCCACGATCCCCGCCACATTTGCCTCATGGAAACCGATCCGCAGTTGCTCGATCTCGCCCGCCAATACGGCTCCTGGCCCACCATCGCGACCGCCGATCCCGACGACCCCCGCCGGATACGCGCCGGCGGTTCGTACGACCTGATCATTATCTTCCCCGGCCATCTCGACAACCTCCTGGCCAACCGCCTTGCCACCGCGGAGTTCTTCGCAAGTCTTTCACGGCATCTCTTGCCGAATGGCATCATCGCCGTCAGCCTCCCCACCTTCGGCAGCGGCGGTGAATATCTCAGCCCGGCCATCGAATCGCGAGACCGCGCCGTCACCGCCGCACTGTCGCAGATCTACCCCAACGTCCGCGCCATCCCGGCCAGCGGCTGCCTTCTGGTCGCTTCGCGCAAGCCAATCTCACTCGATCCATCGACGCTCGCCCGGCGACTGGCGACCCGACCCAGGGCCGCTCCTGCAATCATCGTCTCCGGCCAACACCTCCCCGTGACCCCGAAAGACTACTTCGATAGTCTCTTCGGTGGTGCTCTGGCCGTCCAGTCTTCACTCGACGGGCCCGACCGCCAGGAAGTTCTCGCTCGTTTCGAGGCCCACATCCAATCAGACCACGACCTGCCCAACAGTGACACTCGTCCGCGAGCCCTGCTGGCCAGTCTGTCCATCGGCAATGAAGTCACCGGCAACAGCACGTTCGATCTGGGTAATCTCGACCGCCCCTGGCTCGCCGTCGTCCCGGTGCTGATTCTCATCCTCATCGCCGCCATCTTTCGCCTTGGACGGACTGGCTCCGGGCTGCCCATCCCCGCCGCATTCTGCGCTCTGGCGGCGGGCTTCTTCGCCATCGCCTTCGAGGTCGCCCTGCTCCATCTCTACCAGACACGCCACGGCAATCTCATCCACGAAATCGGCTGGCTCCTCGCCTGCTTCATGGCCGGCCTGGCCATCGGCGCTCGCCGCGGCGGCCGGCCCACGCGACACCAGGCCCTGCGCCAGCGCCTGCTCCTGCTCGGCATGGTGCTCCTGTGCATGGCGCTGGTCGTGGTGCCGATCACCTTTTCGCTGCTGATGTTCCTGGGCGGCCTGTGTGTGGGCGCCCTCTTCGCCCTGCTCGTGCAGCAGCGCCCCCGGCACGCCGCCCGCCTCTACGCCGCCGACCTCGTCGGCTCGGCCCTAGGCGCGGTCCTCATCGGAACCTTCTGGCTCCCCAGCGCCGGGCTCGCCCATTGCATGGCGGGCCTGATCGCGCTTCTCCTGCTCGCGGCGCTGCTGCCGTGTCACGCAAGGATCGATTGATTATTTTCCGTTTGCCCCCACGGCGTCTGAATCGTAGATCATTTCTTGTCAGGCAGAACGCAACTCCGGCAGGCTGATCCATGGTGGACGGCCCCAGGGTGCCTGACGCGACGCTCCCTTTCCCACTTTTCTGGCATGCCGGCCGCGGTACGCAACCGCGACCGGCGTTTTACTTTCCTCAAGCCCGTCCACCCCCACCAATTGTGGTCCATGGCCGTTGAACATCCCACCTGTTGATTATGCTAACAAATATTCACAGATCATAATACTAATCTGTCTGTATTGTGTTTGCACTCCGGAACCTCCGCGCGTTATATTCCGTACAGATACCAAACCATGGCCATCTCCCTCGTTCCATCTTCCGACCTTACCCGACTCCGCGAACTTCAGGCCATTCTCGAAAACACCGCGCCAAAAAGCCGCCGCGAAGGATTCCGCGCCAAACTTCCCGATTGGGATACGCTGCTCCCCAACCACACCTGGCCGCGCGCCGCCATCCACGAGTTTTTGGTTCCGGCCACGGATGGACGGATTACGGATGACATAATGACAGACAGGAATGTCTGTCCTACCGGTATCGGCGCGATGACAGACAGGAATGTCTGTCCTACTAATATGCCACTGACCCCGGCTGCTATTCTCGCCTTCCGCGCACGCCAGACCGGTTTCATCGCCTGGATTGATCCCGACAGGCAAATCTATCCGCCGGCGTTGGCCGCTCTTGGCATCCCGCTCAATTGCGTTCTCTGGATTCACCCCACCAAGCCGCGCGACCTCGTCTGGGCCATCGCCGAATGCCTCCGCTGCCCCGGTGTCGATGTCACCATCGCTTCACCGCCGGCGCTTTCGCGTATCGAGGCCCGGCGGCTGCAACTGGCCGCCGAAACCGGCGGCGGTATCGGCCTGCTGCTTCGCCCGCACAACCCCGGCGCCATTTACGCGGCCGCCACGCGCTGGTTGATCACGCCCGTTCCCGCCACGCGCGATGGCCGGCGCTGGAACATCCAACTGCTCCACGGCCACGGAGGGCTTACCGGCCAGTCCATCATCCTGGAGCTTGACCATGAGACATATTCTCTGCGTACATTTGTCCCAGTGGCCGATCGACCGGCTCAGGCGACGCACGATGTCGCACTCCGCTCGGCATGACACCGGCACGGAACCGCGATCAACGATCGCGGCTACAAGTTCCACTTCGTGCCTGCGTGCCTCAGTGCCTTGGTCCCTTCCCCTGGTTCTCGTTCAGATCCTCGCCTCACGCCGGATCATCGCTCACGCCTGCCCCATCGCCCGCAAGGCCGGTGTGCGACAGGACATGCCGCTGGCCGAGGCTCGCGCGCTTTGCCCGAAACTCGTCGCTTATCCCTACGAACCGCACAAGGATCTCCGATCGCTTCGGGCGCTGGCCCGCCGGATGATCCGCTTCTCCCCATCGGCGGGCTTGGAGATCACCTCGGCCGACCCGCCGGTCTATCTCCCGGCCATTTTCCTCGACGTCACCGGCTGCCAGCGTCTCTACGGCGGCTGGGGCAATCTTCTCGAACAAGTCGCCGAAGACCTTGACGACCTCCATTTCCACCATCGCCTGGCCATCGCTCCAACGCCCGGGGCGGCCTGGGCGGTGGCCGCTTGCAACAAAATGGTGCCGGCGTCCTCACCGGCACATGATGAATGTGCCGACGAGGGCACCAGCACCACTACGGTCATGGTCATCTCGCCCGACAAACTTCGCGACACACTGGCCCCTCTGCCCGTCGAGTCCCTGCGAATCGAGCCCCAAACCATCGCCGCGCTGCACCACCTGGGCCTGGAAACCATCGGCCAGATCCTGGCCATCCCTCGCAGCCAGCTTCCCTCCCGTTTTGGCCCGCAGCTTTTGCTGCGTATCGACCAGGCCATCGGCCTCATTCCCGAGCCGATCGTGCCGCTCCGGCCGGAAGCGCCCATCGAGGCGTGCATCGAGTTCGACGGCGTCATCGATTCACCCGAGATCATCCTCCGCACGGTCGAGATGCTCGTTGGCCGCATCTGCGACGACCTGGCCCGACGCGGACACGGCGTTCGCCGGCTCGATCTCCGCCTGCACCGGCTGCATGCACCGGCCGTCACGCGAGAAGTTCTGTTTTCCCGGCCCAGCCGCAACCCGAAGAACATCCTGCGTCTTCTCGCTCGCGCGATTGAAATGCTTGAAGTCAAATTCAACACGAAGACACGAAGACGCGAAGCAAACAGCGTACGGGATGATGCACGGGCGGAACGGAACCATTTCCCCAGGAGCCCCATCGTGGCCACAAACCGTCATCCTGAGCGTACTCGCGAAGGATCTGGCCACGAAATTCAAAGCCAGATGCTTCGCGAGTACGCTCAGCATGACAACTGCTGCGATTCCAGCCGTCTACAATTTTCCCGGATTAATAGTCACGCCCCACGGGCAAACCGCCCATGCCACGAGACGGTTCTCGAACCCGAAGGCTTCTCCGCCATCTCGCTGCATGTGCTTCTCCGCGAACCCGTCACCGATGAGCAGTTTTCCCTCGACAACCACTCCGAAGAATCCGGCCGGGTTCATGTCGACCGCATGGTCGAGAACCTGACCCTGCGGCTGGGTGAATCGGCCATCACCCACGCCCGACTGGTCAAATCGCACCTGCCGGAACGGGCCTTCACCTTCCAGCCCGGCCCACCACCTGTCATCGCGTCTGAAGTTGTGGTGCAGGCTTCCAGCCTGCTTCCGGATGCCTGTGCAGACTGGAAGCCCGCATCACAATGCCACGGCAATTCAGCCGCGACGAATTCCGCTCATTCCGCATTCGCTTCCTCTCTTCGTCCTCTCCTCCTCTACTCCCATCCCATTGAACTCCAGGTTCTCGTCGCCCCTTCTCACGACCGCGAAGGCCGGCCGGTTTCGTTCAACCTGTCCGGCCGGGTTCGCCATGTGGTCCACGCCGTCGGCCCCGAACGTATCGCCGGGCTCTGGTGGGAGCATCATTACAAAACCCGCGACTATTTTGCCGTGGAAGACGATTCCGCCCGCCGCTGGTGGCTCTTTCGCGTGCGGGACTCCCACCGCTGGTTTCTCCACGGCGAATTTGCCTGATTCGCCGCAAAATACCTTGCAAATCACCTCGCCCGCTTGTGCGTCATCCAAACGTAAGGTATGGTTGCACAGCGAGTTTCGGTCCACATCTTTCCAATGAACGGACCGTTCCGGCCGATAACCATGCGGTAAGGGTGCCAATTATCCGGCACACGGGTGTGACATGATCGAATGCCTTGAAGAACGTCGGCTTCTGGCCATTACTCTGGTCAATGGCGCTCTGAACATTCCCGGCACGCCCCGGGCTGACGTCATTGCCACGCGTATCGTCGGCAAAAACGTCGTGGTGACGCTCAACGCCGTGGAATCCAGGTTTGCGCTTGCCAAGGTCAACTTGATCGTCATCAACGGCGGGGCCGGCAATGACTTCATCGCCAACGGCGCGGGGACCATTCCCTCCAGGCTCATCGGCGGGGCCGGCAGCGACACGCTCTCGGGCGGCAACGGCAACGACACGCTCATCGGCGGGCCCGGCAACGACCGTCTCTACGGTCAGTGTGGCGATGATCTGCTCGACGGCGGCACCGGCAACGACACCATCGTGGGCGGCACCGGCAACGACACCGTCACCTACGCCGACCGCACGAAACCCGTCACGGTCGATCTTTCCAAAGGCACCGGCGGCGAGGCCGGCGAACACGATTCCATCAGCGGCGTCGAGAACATCATTGGCGGCAGCGGCGACGATTCACTGACCGGCGACAGCAACGACAACATCATCTGGGGCGGCGCCGGCAATGACACCATCACCGGCAACGCCGGCCACGATACGCTCTACGGCGGCGACGGCAACGACATCTTCTACGCCGCAGACGACACTTCCGACACCATCGACGGCGGCAACGGCAGCAACGGCGCATACGCCGACGTGGAACTCGATTCCGTCACCAACGCCGAATGGCTGAACTCGCCGCAATCGTAGATCATCGCGGCTGAAGTCTCATGGCATTGTGGTGCGGGCTTCCAGCCTGCACATCCATCCGGAAGCAGGCTGGAAGCCTGCACCACAACATCAGCCGCGATTATGTAGCAGGCGATGCGATGACTCGGGAACGCGATTCGAGTGTTGGAATGCGCGACATGGCGGACGACTTCACATTCCGGGCCATGCGACCTGATGAGCATGGGTTGGTGGCCGAGGTTATCTACCAATCCATCCGGCAATGGTACGGCGCGCATGGCCGCCCGGGGCGATTCCCGGCCGGGGCGGCGTCGTGCCTGCTGTTCCCGGAAGTGTACGAAGAGATGGACCCGGGGTGTTGCGTGGTGGCCGAGGATCGGGGCAACGGGCGGCTGGCGGGGTCTTGTTTCTATCACCGGCGGCCGACGCATGTATCGCTGGGAATCATGAACGCGCACCCGGACTATTTCGGGCGTGGCGTGGCGCGGTCGCTGTTGCAATATGTGTGTGATCTTGCGGATCGGGAGAACAAGCCGGTGCGGCTGGTGTCCAGCGCCCTGAACCTGGATTCGTTCTCGCTGTACACACGGGCGGGATTCACGGCGCGGGCTGTATTCCACGACATGATGGTGCGGGTTCCGGACCAGGGATTTCCGGCGGCGTTTGCGGGCGCGGCGATGGAGCGAGTCCGGGATGCCCGGCCGGACGATGCGGCCGCGATGGCGGAGTTGGAATGGGAACTGTGCGGCATCCGGCGGGAGCAGGACTATCGGTACATCATCGAGAATCGGCGAGGGATCTGGCACGCCTCGGTGATCGAGAGCGCGGCCGGGAATATCGATGGATTCCTGGTGTCGGTGCAGCACCCGGCGAGCAACATGCTCGGCCCGGGCGTGATGCGGACAGAGGCAGCCGCGGCGGCGGTGATCCTGGCGGAACTGAACCACAATCGCGGGCGTTCGCCGGTGCTGGTGGTGCCGGCGGCGTGCGGCGGGCTGGTGCAACGGCTGTACGGCTGGGGATTGCGGAACTGCGAGATTCACCTCTTCCAGGCGCGCGGACAGGCGGCGGCGTTTCGAGGCGTGGTGATGCCGACGTTCTTTCCGGAGACGGGGTGAACGCCACTCACGTTTCCGAGTCTGCGCTGTAGCTAATCAGTCATGGATTCGGATTGGGACGGACCTGCTGAACGGTGTATCCTTATGTTGTGAATCCGATGGCCAAGGAACCGGATCGACAATTCGGAAAGTCTGATGGCGCGACGGTCGAGCGGGTCGAGCAACTGGATCATCGTTTGTACGTTGCGAGCAATGGCAGAAGACTTTTGAGCGCGGCCATTGACGTTTTCCTTCTGGCCCTTCTGCTTGGAGCAGAGTGGCTTTTGCTGATCATTCTTGCCGTGCTGACGGGCGAAATAGAGACGGGAATGAGCAGACATTCGTTCACGGCGTGGGTCTGGGTCGGTATCTGCTGGTTTTTGCTCCTGGTATGCATCAGCGTTGAAACCGAGGACGGCGTGACGATCGGGAAGAAGATCACCCGTTGCGTTACGCGGCTACGCGGCGGAGCCGCCGCAGGCCGAGGAATACTCTGTGCCCGATCCGCGATCAAATACGTGCCCCTGATTGCGTTTTGGGTTCTCGTTGTCCCGCTCGAAATACGTCGTGGCACACGGGGCTCACTTCCATACGGCACGTACACCCTCGCCGGACTCTGCGTCCTGGCTGGCGCCACGTTTGCCGGGTGGTGCGTTTGTCTGTTTGCCCCGACCCATAGAGCCCTGCATGATCGGCTGACGGGAACCGCCGTGTTCCGTTGCACACCGATGAATGAGCCGCGCGGGTTTGAGGTCTGGCCGACGAATGCGAACTCCCCAAATGTTGCGGCAGCGAGGATGGTCGATGAGCCGGTGGAAGAAGAGTAGATTCGCGTGCACTCGGCATTGTTTAGCAACCGTCCGCCAAGAGGCTAGAGATGGAGACGTGCAATTGCCGATATGAGAAGCAGGCGAATACCGAGCCCTCCTGCAAGCGGTGATGGCGACGCTGGCGCAGGGAGGCCGGCGGGGTCCACGGCAGTTCCAGGCCAGGCAAGAGGAACTGGCCGGGAAAGAGGATCCGGTTTATCAACACATGGCCAAAGTAATGGAAGCTTGGTCGCCGGGGTTGTTCGTGGGACC
>JBEKVL010000077.1:0-13203 GCA_049514055.1 Tepidisphaeraceae bacterium
AGCGACCGATTGGGATGCCCGTGATCGAGGACAAGATCGTCCAGCGGGCCACCACCGAGGTGCTCAACGCCATCTACGAGGAGGACTTCCTGGGGTTTTCCCATGGATTCCGGCCGGGACGCGGGGCGCATGATGCGCTGGACGCGTTGACGGTCGCCATTCAGCGTAAGAAGGTGAACTGGATACTCGACGCCGACATTCGTAGCTTCTTCGACATGTTGAGCCACGAATGGCTGATCAGGTTCGTCGAGCACAGGATCGCGGACCCGCGCGTTGTCCGCCACATTCGCAAGTGGCTCAACGCCGGAGTGCTGGAAGAGGGAACAGTGACCGTGCCGGAAGAAGGGACGCCGCAGGGCGGGAGCATCTCGCCTCTGCTGGCCAACATCTACCTGCACTATGCACTGGACCTCTGGGCCGAACAATGGAGACGGACCAAAGCCCACGGTGATGTCATCATCGTGCGTTATGCGGACGACTTCGTGGTCGGCTTCCAGCATGAGTCGGACGCGCGGAGATTCCACGAGGAGTTGCGGGAGCGATTCCGCCGCTTCAACTTGGAACTGGCGGAAGAGAAAACGCGGGTGATCGAGTTCGGCCGGTACGCGGCCGAACGCCGGTCGCGACGTGGCGACTCCAAGCCGCCGACGTTCAGCTTTCTGGGCTTCACGCACATTTGCGGGAAATCACGGAAAGGGACGTTCCGCCTGCTCCGACAGACCATCCCCAAGCGGATGCGCGGCAAGCTCCAGCAAGTGAAACTGGAGTTGAAACGACGCATTCACCAGGGGACGACCAAGGTAGGCCGCTGGCTGGCGGCCGTCGTGGGCGGACATTACCGCTACTACGGCGTGCCAGGCAACGAGCCGGCGCTACGAGCATTCGGCCACAGAGTGTATCTGTACTGGTGGCAGGCGATCTGTCGTCTGAGCCAGAAAGGACGGATTACTCTGGAGCGGATGAATCGCATCGCGGCTCGGTGGCTGCCAACTCCGCGAGTCCATCACCCTTATCCGGCAGAGCGGCTGACCGTCAAAATCTGAGGCAAGAGCCCGGTGCGCTAAGCAGCGCCCGCCGGGATCTGTGCGGGGGCCGCCGGGACGGAAACCGGCGGTCCTACCGCGACCGACGGCCCGCCGAGAATCGTCATGCTGAGCGTACTCGCGAAACATCTGGCGTTGGAGTCCAAGGCCAGATTCTTCACGAGTACGTTCAGAATGACCGATGGGCGTCGAATGCGATTCGATAGCCCCTGCAACAACGGTCGTGGACCCAGCGGCTGTTCGTAGTACCGCCTGAAGGCGGTACTACGAACAGGTACTATGAACGGGACCGCCTGCGGATAACCACGACATCCAGCACCTTCATCCGATCCGCGTACGCCAGTCCATGCCGCCGGGCGATCTCTTCGTATTCGGCATGCACATTCGCCGGGAGCTTGCGCCAGAGGTCAGCCGGCAACACGATCCACCGGCTCCAGCTTTGCTGCGGCGTGATGCGGAAGTAGTCGTCGTCCGGCTTGGCGATCGTGCCGCCCTGATACCAGTAGAGCGAGTCCTCCTGGTAGTCGATCATCCCCACATCGCCTGCCCTGGTCGCCCCTTCCCGATGCAGCACCTCGCCGATCTGCTGCGGCAGCCACATAAACCCGGCCCGCGGCAGGTAGACCAGGTACACCCACAGCAGCACCACCACCATCCCGGCGGCCATCGACAGCATCGCCCGTTCGATGGATTTCCGGAGCCACAGCACCCAGACCACGGCCGCCCACACGACACCCAGAGCCGCGAGCACCACCGACGGAACCATCAGCGTCTGGCGATACTCGGAAAACTTCAATGCACCGGCGAAACCAGCGAAGCCGGCGGCGGCCACGGCCAGCGACCAGATACTTACCGGCACCACGTTCAGTCGTCGCGTCAGGTCATTGTGCCGACTTTGCACGCAGCGGACGACCAGGTCGGCCGTGAGCAGCGCCAGCGGCGGAAACACCGGCAGGATGTAGTGGGCCAGTTTGGTTTGCACAAGTTCCAGGAGCAGCCACGGCCCGATGATGGCCGCCAGCGAGAAGCGCACGACCGGCCGGCGGCGGTTCCTCCAGGCGACCACCAGCACCGCGATCAGCAGCAGGCTCCAGGGCATGAACGTGCCCCAGATGGTCGCGAGGTAATACCCCGGCGGCCCTTTGTGGCCTTCGAGCGCCTTGGAGGCGCGATGTACGATCTCGTGGCCGATCGCCCTGGGCAGGAACGTCGGTTCGCGCAAGTGGACCATCACCAGCCACGGCCCGCAGATCAGCACGACGATGAGGAGTCCCAAGTGTGGCCGGGTGCGTCCCAGCCACTCGAGTTGCCGCCACCAGGCGAAGCGAGGCTTTGGAGTTGCGTAAGCGAGAATCTTATTCTGGTGGTATTCTGGGAGTTGGCCATCAGCGGCAGGGGGTGCCCATCGCCGCTCGCTCCACACCCTGACGACATCCGTCATCGCAAGAACAAACAGCGTCATCCCCGACACCGCCATCACGACCGGCCCCTTGGTCAGAACCGCCATTCCCGCCGCCACCCACAGCACGACCGCCACGCGCCAGTCGCCGTTTCCGAGATAGATCGCACACAGACACACCTGCGCCAGCGTCACCCAGAACAGCAGCACCGCGTCGGTGATGCACATCTTCCCGGCCGCGATCGCCAGCCCGCTGGTGCCCAGGACAACCACCGTCCAGAACCCCCGTTTCCAGCCAAGCCAGCGGCCGGTGACCAGGCCCATCAGCGCCAGCGTCCCGGCCATGCCCAGCGCCGACGGCAGCCTGGCCGCGAAATCCGTGGGGCCGAGCAGTTTCATCGACGCGGCCTGACACCAGTAGATGAAGATCGGTTTGGCCGTGCGGACGTCGCCCAGCAGCCGCGGCACGACCCAGTCGGAGGGACGGTTCAGAAGCATCTGCTTGGAAGTCTGCGCGTAGCGCGGCTCATCGCGGTCCCATAGCCCCGCGCGATTGTTGCCGGCGAGGTAGACACCCAGCAGTAGCACCACCGCCAGAGCCGTGCCCCAGCGGTATTTCGCATTCTCATTGGACATCTGCTGGCATGGTAGCGGAAGGCGTACGGCGAACGAAGAGGCTGGGGCGGCGTGTCGATGAGTGTGGTGGTGCGGGTCGTGATGTTGGAGGGCGCACGGCGGCAGGAAGTTCCGGTGAGCCACATCAGCGTCGCTGTCGCTGTCGAAGCTGGTATCCAGCGCCTCCGAGGCCGTGGAGCGGCGATGGCCACATCGCCGTCGGCCGTGCCGGCGAGGGTGATGTTCCCCGAGGAAGAATGCAAGATGAAGAATGCGGTATGAAGCCCGACGCGCGTTCTTCATTTTGCACATTCCATTTTGCATTTTGCATTTGGCGGGACTCCATGGGTATGATGTCGGGGATTGCCTCACGGTGGTCGTGTGGCCCCGGTCAAGCGGGAAGTCGGGATAACTGGAAGGAAGAAGTCATGACGATGTTCAAGCGAGTATCAATGTTCCTCGTGCTGGCGAGTCTGGTTTGCCTGGCGATCGGCGTCACCAGCCGCGCGGCCGATGCGGCGGCCGGGAAACTGGTGATCGTGAAGGCGGTCTACGGGGACCTGCCCGATGGCGGGAAGACCGATGTCACCGACAAGGTCAAGGAGATGGTCAAGGACAATGCGTTGTCTGTTGAGGCAACTAACGACAACTTTGGCGATCCGGCCGATGGCATCGTCAAGAAGCTGAAGGTGGACTACACCATCGGCGGCGTGGCCGCGAGCAAGACGGTCAACGAGGGGGAAACGTTGACGATCGCCGCCGGGGAAAAGCCCGTGGTGTCGAAACTGGTGATCAAGAAAGCCGTTTATGGCGACCTGCCCGATGGCGCGAAGACCGATGTGACCGAGAAGGTCAAGGGCATGGTCAAGGACGGCGCGCTGTCGGTTGCGGCGACGAATGAAAACTTCGGCGACCCGGCCGAGGGCATCCAGAAGAAACTGAAGGTGGACTATACCTTCGATGGCAAGGAGAAGTCAAAGACGGTCGATGAGAATGAGACGCTGACGATCTCGGATAAGGGGGAGTGAGCCAGCGCTCATGTTGCCAAGGTATTGGTCTTATCCAGCGCCCCAAACCGCCGGTTGCGCGAGGCGTAGGCCCGCAGGGCGGCCTGGAGCGCATCGGGGCCGAAATCCGGCCAGAGCGCATCGCTCACGTACAGCTCGGCGTAGCTGATCTGCCACAGCAGGTAATTGCTGACGCGCATCTCGCCGGCCGTGCGGATGAGCAGATCGGGGTCGGGCATGCCGGCCGTGTACAGGTGGGCGGCGATGGTGTTCTCGTCGATGTCGCGTGGCTCGAGCTCGCCGCGCTGCACCTTGTGGGCGATGGCCCGGACGGCGTCGGCGATCTCGCCGCGGCTGCCGTAGTTCAGCGCCAGCACCAGGTTCAGGCCGGTGTTGTTGCGGGTTTCATCGAGCGTGCGGTCGACTTCCTCGAGCACGGCATCGGGCAGGTTCTCCAGCCGCCCGATCTGGTGGAAGCGCACGTTGTTCTCCATCATCGTGGGGCGCTCGTCACGGAGGTACTCGATGTACATCCGCATCAGAAACGCCACTTCTTCCGGCGGGCGCTTCCAGTTCTCCAGCGAGAAGGAATAGAGCGTGAGATAATCCGGCCCGCCATGCTCGCGGCGCATGTCCGAGCAGTAGGTTACCAGCCGCTTGACCATCTTGGCGCCCTGCTGGTGCCCGGCCACCCGCTCCAGCCCCTGGCGCACGGCCCAGCGGCCGTTGCCGTCCATGATGATGGCAATGTGCCGCGGTAACCGCTCGCGCGGGATGGTCAACTCGACTGCGCCCATGGGCGACAAGTATAGGGCGGAACGGCTGGCTTTGGGAGGCGTCTTCTCTTGGTCCCTAATTTGGCTGAACCACGGGCGGCGGAGGCGCCACGGGCGGAGCGGGAGCCACCGCCGGCGCGGGCACTGCCTCCTCATGCCGCATCCCGAAGAAGAACATCGACATCAGCGGCAGGATCGTGTCGCGGTTGACCGTGGCCGTTGCGGTGGCGGCCTTGCCGTCGGCCTGGCATTTGACCGACTCAAGGAACTGCCGCGCCTGGCCCACACCGGGGATCACGATCGCCTGCACGCCCATCTTCTGGATTTCGGCCAGCGCCGTCTGCACGCCATCGTTGACTATCTTCACGGCGCCGGCCACCTGGCCGGCGTCGGAACCGCTGCCATTGACGTTCAGTTGCAGTTTGGCGCCGTCGGGTTTGGCGAAGAAGCTGAGCTGGTCGAACGCCGCCAGAACCGGAGCCTGGCGATACGCATCCGTGACCTTGAGCACGCCCCAGAGCGGCAACGTCATGTCGGCCTTATCCAGCAGCGGCTTCATGTCCTTGTCGGCAAGCAACTGGCCCTTGCCGGCGACAATGGACTTGATGACAGCTTCGGTCGGCAGCAATCCCTGTTGCGGGCCGCCGGTGAAGAGGATTCTCCGGGAGTCGATGAAGGCGAATGCCACCTCCTTGTCGGGGCTGAGCACATCCACATTGCCAATTTTGCCCCATTGCATTTGCGCGGGGATGATCGTGCGAATCCAGGCTTTGACACCGGCTGCGTCCCACTCGCCGCGGACGATCACTGACACCCAGCCGGTCTGATTGCCGATATCGCCGGCCACGCCGACTGTGATGCCATCGAGGCGAATGTCGCCGGTCTTGTCGGCGATCTCCAGAACCTGTTTGGTGAGCTCCTGGGCCGCCGTCGCCGGATCGATGCCGGGCATCGGGCCGATCTTCTTGATGAGGTCCTCGACGGCCATCGGGGCGCCGACAAATGAGTTCTGTGCAATCGCGCGGCAGTCGGCCGGCATCACGTCGATGTCCAGCCTGCGGTCGGCCATGTCGTTGGCCGGTGGCAGCGGCCGGCCTTGGATGGAGGCGATGGCCCGGCGGGCGTACTCGGCGACAAACGGCTCTTCCGAATTGGTCAACGGTTGCAGCACCGGCAGCGACTCCGCCTTTTTCAGTTCGCCCAGGGTGCGGATGGCCATCAGGCGGCGCACCCGGCCGGTTTTCTGCAATTCCCTGGTCAGTGTTCTGGAGGTGGCGGCGATTTCCGGATCCGGCATTTGCGCGCCCTGTTCGAGCACCGACAGCGCCCGGTCGCCGGCCGTGCGCAGCTTCTCGGCCGCCCCGGCCCGAACCTTGGGATCGGGCGAACCGAGTTCGATCAGCAGCGGCAGGAGGTCGGCCGCGTCGCCGGTCTTGAGAATGGCCGACATGTTCTCAACGGTGGGCGCCATCTTCTGCGTTTGCCAGTAGGCGTTGGTGCTGGCGTAGTCCAGGAGATGGTTGCCGCTCTGGCCGAGCAGGACGAAGATCAGCAGGAACCAGGAAGCGGACATGGCGGCCATGGTGTAAACCTTTCGTGAGGATGGCTATGTTTATCCCCAGAAGAACGCCGCGAGGCAATTGGAAAATGTGGAGAAAATTGGAAGCGCCTTTGGAGCGGTGGCTTGACACCATTCTTCCATCGGCGTCACAACCCGCGTCATGGCACCCAGGTGCTACTCGGCGGCAAGTCGGGCCGGTTCTTCGCCGATTCGAGAGGATCCCGAACCTCGGTGGCAACCCTGCCGCATATGGAAGAGCGGTGTCGAGCCACCGCACTCCCAAAGCAGGCGGCATCAATCCACCACTGTTTCGAGAATCTCCCTCACCCGTCGCACCTTCTCCGCGACATCCCGTGTCGCCGCGACCGTCCGCAGGCGTGGATGTCCCTCCCACAGCCGCCGCAGGAGTTCGCCGTTACGCACGGCCTGCCCGGCATCCTCGAACCGGCAGAAGTTGGAGTTGTCGCCGTCATACCGGCCGATGGCCGCGCTGCATCCGAGCCAGATCACGGCGTCGTAGCGGGCGATCTCGCGCTCGACCGTCGTACCGAGGTCGCGCCAGTAATCCTCCGGTCCATCCGGCCAGTACGCTGACCCGTCGATGGTGCCCCGGTCCAGCAGCAGCGCCTTGCCCGGGTTCTCGCGGGCCACGCGTGCTTCCTGCTCCACCTGCAACCGATAGATTCGCCGTTGCACCTTCCGCCGGCCGGCCACGTCCAGACGGTCCCAGCGCGTCCGCAGCGCCGCATACACCTGGGTGGCCGCCTCCGGCACGAGGGCGTAGCGAGCCGGGTCCTGCCCAACCAGCGCCGCCGATACCACGGTCTTTCCCGAACCAGGTCCACCGGTCAGCACGATCCAACGCAGCATGCTCGCTCCCGTTGCTGTCCACCGTGGACGGCGTACACTATCGTAGTGTCAGCGGCCGTGGGCTGCCAAGGATGCGGGCAGGAACAACCGGAAGCCGGGCAGTTGTTTGTCTGGCCGTTCGAAACATCGAGGATCACCTTTGCCCGCGATTCGCCCCTATCCCGACGTCCTGCTGGCCATGCAGCGTATGGGTCTCGTTTGCAACTATCACAACTCCGGCGCGTTCGGATTTCCCCGCGGCAGTCCGACTGTCTTCTGCGGGTGGGTCAGCCTGGACGATCCCAGCATTCAGCCGGCCGCCCGGGAGTTCGCCCGCCAGGTGCCGCCGCCCCACGAAGCCAATCTTGCCCGCATGGCCCGCGACGTCTGGCTGAAACTCACGGATGGGCCCGCGTGGATCGTGCCCATGAGCCACTGGGCCTTCGAGATGGACCACGGCAGCCGCGACTGGCTGCCGGGCGTTCTGGGCAACCTCGGCATCGACGCCGCGGAACTCCTGCCGCTGAGCAACGCCGCCGCGATCGAATTCGGCCGGGATGAGGCAGACGCCATGAGCCTGCTGGTCGAGAACCTCCTGACGCGTCTGACCGCAAGCGACTTCGCCTTGTTGTTCCGCGAATTCCCGCTGGTTTGCACCATCCACCACCACAAGCAACTCTGGTGGGTCTGCCAGTCGGAGGAAGTACTGGGCCGGTTGTAGAACCCGTTCGGAGTACCGGCTTCAGCCGGTCTTGTGCCGGCAAAGACCGGCTGAAGCCGGTACTCCGAACGGGTTCTACTTTGGGCTCCCCGCCGCCGTCGCGTGCTGGCGTTTGAGCGCCTCCTGGTACTGCCGGAACAGGTCGTCGATCGGCCGCGAGGCCATGTTCACGCCGCCGCCGCCTTCGATCGACAGCGTGTAGACATAATCCGGGTAGACGAACCGCCAGGGCGACTCGCCCTGTGCCAGTCTCACGCCCATTTCCTTGCGGTATGCGGCATCGTCCGTCAGCCGCCAGAAGTTCCTCCACAAATCGGCCTCGAACTGCCGCAGGTCTTCCGACTTGGGTAGGTTGTCGCGGTAGATCGGCGGCGGCTGGCCGGGGTCGTCGATGGGGAACCCGTCGGCCGGGGCCTGGCGGTCGCCATACAGCCGGTAGAACAGCGCGATGCTATGCCCGCGCAGTGGGTCGTTCTGCTTGATGAAATCGAGTTCGAACTTTATCACCAGCGAATCGATGTGAACGACGTTGCCCTCGATCACAAAGAATTTTGGAGGGAGCCGGGTCCCGTCGCGGGCAATCTCGGAGAACAAAAGTGTTGTTGTGACGTTTCCGTTCTTGTAACCCTGCTCTGTCACGACCATTTCGGCCCTGCGAATCTCGCGCGTCAACCTGGCGACGAAATCCTGAAGGTGCTGGTTCTCCGCTTGAAGTCGCTGGTTTTCGGCCGCCAGCCGCGCCTCGGTGGCGCTGCGGGTCTCGTATTTGTAAATGCCGTACGCCCCGCCGCCGACCAGCAGGACGAGGACGAGAAGTTTGGTGAGAGAACGCACCATGGACGCAGCCGATCGGTTCGGGCTTCACATTCCAGGTCATCGCGGCCGACATTGTGGTGCAGGGTTCCAGCCTGCCTCCAAGGGGCAGCGCAGGCTGGAAGCCCGCACCGCAATACGAGCGCGTCCAACCCCTCTTTTATCGGCTACCCGGATTCGCCGGCAACAGCGAAGGCGCCGGCAAACGCGGCCCGGGCGGCCCGGCCGGCGGGGTAAGGCCCCTCAAGAGCGGGAGGGGGGTGAAGGTCTCATTGGGATAGAGTTCCTTCAGAGTCTTGAAGTCCGACGGCACGATACTGACCCCACTGGCAGGGGTTTCGCTCCCCACGTAGACCCCGTCGGCATTGAAGTAGTGGAACGTCGCATCGCCTTCGAGGCTGATGCGGTCGCGGATCACCCAGGCACGGAACGTCTTGCCGGCAAACCGCACTTCCCGGTCTCCCTCGGTGTCGACATAACGCGGGATGATCTCCCGCTCCGACGGAATCCACGCCATGAACGCGTACGTCTTGTGTTCCTTGACCGGCAGCAATCGCGG
This sequence comes from Tepidisphaeraceae bacterium, assembly GCA_049514055.1. Lineage (GTDB taxonomy): Bacteria > Planctomycetota > Phycisphaerae > Tepidisphaerales > Tepidisphaeraceae > JANYKD01. Next base: position 9,344 of record JBEKVL010000077.1, read on the forward strand.
CAGCAGCAGCGTCCATGCCTGCGGCAGGTAGCAGTACGGATTCACCAACTCGCGCTCGATGGTCCTGGTTTCGCCTCGCGAACTCTGGTTGATTGTCAGGTTCTGCTCTTCCACTGTAAACGCCTGCTTCTTCTTGTTCGGATCCTTCGGCACCACGATCTTCGGCCGATTGTGCTTGTAGCTCTGCCCGAACTCATTGAAGCTATCCAGCCCGTTGACCGTGGTCCGGCTCACCCATGCCTCGTCGGGCTGTTTCCGATCGGGCGTGCTGAAGAGTTCCGCATCGACCCGCATGAGCGGCCCGCCGGCCGAGTCCTTTCGCGCAAGAGTGGTCGTCACTATCAGCCCGTGCTTGCCGTTGTAGTCGTCGAATCGTTCCGTGACGAACATCCAGCCCACATCTTTGCCCTTGTGTACCACACGGTAGTATTGCTCCGGAATCAGCGCCGTCTCGGCCCGGCGGGCGAGGTTGACGCCCATGGTCATGCCCGAGTAGATGCGCCGCTCCAACTCGATCTTCACGGGTTCGGTGTCGAATATCTGCACGGTTCGCAACATCGCGTCGAACAGGGCCACGGCCACGCTCTCCTTCGGATCCTCCGCATCCGCCTGTTTGGCTGTCCAGCCGGAGGGAGTGGTCCAGTCGATCACAAAGAAGTGCGTCGGGCTTTCCTGGATGATCGCCTGCTGATGAAGCCAGGACTGCCCGCCCATCGAGTAACGCGAGATCAGCAATCCGGTGTCATACCGGCCAACATTGATCACGTCCTTCCGCAGGGACTGGACACCGGGGTTGTTCAGTTGCAAGGCGCCCTCGAGCTCGTCGAGCAGGCCGGGTGTTGGCGGCGGGGGGTTGGCGCCGTTGAACCGCTGTACGCCGGCGGCCGGATCGCCCATGCGCGGGGTTGCGAGTCTTGTGGGCTCCGGGCGGATGAGCTGAAGAACTTTCAGGGTCCAGCGGTCTGCGTCACTGGCGAAGACCACAAACGGCTCGTCGGCGCCGACGGCGAGTTTCTGTTGTGCCTTGCCGCCGATCGGCGGACAGAAGCTGAAACCGGCCGCGACGCGCGTGTACCGGCCGGCCAGCCGGGCCAGCATTTCGTCCGGGATGGCAGCGGCTGCGGGCTGCGTTGTGGCCGCCGGGCGGGTTGTTTGTGCGCGGCCGCCCGTGGTGAGCAGCGCGGCGAAGATCAAAGATGCGATATTCCAGGTTGCGGGTCTCATGATGTACTCAACCACAATCACCGATAGAATTCGATGATCAGGTTCATGTTGGCTTCAAACGGCACATCTTCCGGCGTGGGGACATTGAGCACCTTGGCCGTCATCTGAACCGGGTTGAATTCGAGCCATGCCGGCACGCTGTGGCCGGCGTTCTGCTCCATGTTGTCACGGAGCATCTTGTGGCTCTTCTCGCGGAAGGTGATGACTTGCCCGGGATCGACGATGTAGGAGGCGATGTCGGTCTTCTTGCCGTCGACCAGGATGTGTCCGTGGGCGACAAGCTGACGGCAGGCCCAGATGGTCCTGGCCACGCCCAGGCGGCGGACGACATTGTCGAGCCGGCGTTCGAGGAGCTGGATGAGCGTGTTGCCGGTGTTGCCCTTGGACTTCTTGGCGGTGGTGAGGAAGCGGCGGAACTGGCCTTCGAGCATGCCGTAGTGATAGCGGAGCTTCTGTTTTTCAGTGAGACGTACGCCGTATTCGGTATTGCGCCGGCCGCGATAGCCATGCATGCCGGGGATGGTGAGTTCCTTGCCGGTGTGCTTGTTGATGTCGGCAATGGGAACGCCGACGCGACGGGAGAGCTTGACTTTGGGGCCGAGATAACGGGACATGAGGCGACTTTCCACGGGCGGAATTGCCCGCTCAAAACTGGTGCGGCACCCAAACGCTGCCGGGAAAACCCCGGCTCAAAACACGCGGGCGGCTGATGCACATGTACCCCCGGCCATGGTTTTGGGGCATGGGCGGGAAGGGAGGAAGTATAGCGGGGGGTGGGGGATTTGCAATTCGGCGTTCTACAACCCGATGATCCTGTCTGCGCCAATCACCATGCCGAGCGTGACCGCGGCGATGAATATCTCTCCCACAGCGCCGACGACAAACGGCCGCCAGCCCTGCTGGCCCATTTCGCGGATGTTGGTTCTGAGTCCGACTCCGGCGAAGGTCAACAGGAATGCCCAGCGACTGAGGTTGGCCAGGCTGTTGAGTTGGTCTCTCTTGAAGACCGCAAAGCTGGCCAGCGTCGAGAACAGGAGGAACCCGAGGACGAACTTGGGGAAGCTCCGCCAGACGAAGGCCGTCTTGGAACCCGTGAACTGGTGGCCGCCGCGGGCGGCGAAGTAGAGAGCAGCGCCCAGGACGATGAAGCCGATCATGGCATTGCGGGTGGTCTTGGTCAGGACCGCGATCCTGGCCGCGCCGTCGGAGTAAAGTGCCCCGGCGGCGGTGGCCTCGGCGGTGTTGTCCACCGACAGCCCGGCCCATACGCCATATGCCCGCTCGCCCATGTGCAGCCCGCGGGCGATGGCCGGATACGTGAGAAGGCTGAGCGCGCCCAGTGCGAGGATGGCGGCGATGGCGTAGGAGGTGTCTTTCTCGTCGGCGTCAATAGCGCCTTGCGTGGCGATGATGGCCGAGACGCCGCAGATCGACGAGCCGACCGCCAGGAGCGCCGTGAGCTTCGGTCCCAGGTTGAACATGCGCCCGATGACGACCATCAGTGCGATGGCCACGGTCAGTTCGATGATCACCAGGGCGAGGCTCAGCCCACCCAGCTTGACCACGTCGCGCAGCAGGAATCGCACGCCGAGAAGCACAATCCCGAGCTTCAGCCAGAACTCGTAGGTGGCCACGCCGGGTGTAAAGACCCGGAACCACGTGCGGCCGCCGAACACGTTGCCGATGGCTGCGCCGAGGAGGATGGCCCAGAGGACGTATTCGATATTGGGCAGGGTCAGCTTGTGGGCCTGGCCATAGACCTTCAGCCAGTTCTCGATGAACTTGCCGCAACAGCCGATGGCCAGCAGCAGTGCCAGACCCGGCAACAGCCGGAGAAGGAGTCCGAGAGGGTTCGCCGGCTGCGGCGATGCCGTGGAACCGGGCGTATCAACCGGGGCGTTAGAAGCCGGGGGCGTTGTAGTCATCTTCACACCGTGCTCTTTGCAGGTCTGTTCGTGGAATTCACCAGCCGATGGCCGGCAGCACGCCCGTCCAGATCAGGACTCCCAGGATCAGGGCCACGATCACGGACCACCAGTCGAGCGATAGCCCCAGCCGCGTGGCTCGCACCCGCTGCACGGTGCTGGGATGCAGGAGCGTGTTGGCGCTGGGATTGGTGGGCGCATCGGTATCGACTGGCGGTTTGAGAGCGGTCATCGCAGACATATCCTTGCATTTCCTACGGGCGTAGCAGGTCATTGCAACTTCGTGGAAGATATCACGGCCAAGATGGACGAGCAAGCGAAGTGTCCCCGTTCTTCCGTATACCACGCTGGCGCGCCGGGAGAATCCGTCTGCATCACCGATGTGTCCGGACGATGTGGACCAGCAGGACAGACAGCACGGCCGAGCCGGTGATCAGGCCGGCCAAGGCAAGGGTTCGGGATGACTTGCTGGCGGCCGGGGCTTCGGCCGTGGCCTGGGTCGGCTGGGTCGTGGGGGCGGCCGCCTGCGGCGGAGAGGCGGCGTCGTGGATCAGTTCGTGGGCGTCCTGCGAGTGGCTGGCAGGTGTGGTCGGCTGGGCCGGGGCGTGCTCGGCCGGGACGGTCGGACCATGTTCCGCAGACTTGGAGGGGACGTGGTCGGCCGGTTTTGCGGGCGTAGCATCGGCCGCCTTTTCCGGAGCATGCTCGGAG
>JBEKVL010000078.1:0-13152 GCA_049514055.1 Tepidisphaeraceae bacterium
TCGGCGTAGCGGAGCTTGGTGTACGCGTTGACGTGGCCAAGCAGGTCGTGGGCGTACGTCTTCTGCACGTCGATCAACTCGGGGTAGAAGATATCGACGATCTTGTCGAACGACTGGGTCTTGTCCGCGCCCGGCCAGTTGTGGGCCTTGCTGTACCAGCGGGAGACGTGGAGATTGATGTTGCTGTAGATGCCCTCGCGCTTGAGGGCGGAAATGAAGTAGTCGAGATGCTCCAGCGCCTCAGGCGAGAGTGTCTCCAGTTTGCCGTCGGCAAAGATGCCGTTGGGGTAAGGCTGCATGTCCATGTGGTGCAGACGGACGGCGTTGAAGCCGAAATGGGCCAGTCGTTTGGCGACGGCGTCGGCGTCATCATGCTTGGGGAAGCAACCGGCGAACGCGATGTTGACGCCCCAGAAGCGGACGCGCGTCTGGCCGGAGTAGAAGTGCCCATCGCGCGCGACGACGAAGCCGTCCTTCCCGGCCGGCTTGGGGATGAGCGAGTCGGCCGACATCAGGCCGGGCGTGGTGTCGTTCCAAGGCAGCGGCCATTCGAGCATGTTGGCCGGTGCCGGGGGGAGTTCGGCCAGAGCCGGGAGGGTCAGGAGGGTGAGGAAGACGATGAGGTGTTTCATGATGGGTGATACCTGGTTGATAGTTGATGGTTGATAGTGAGGGAGTTGGGTTCGTTTTCCTGGCCCGTCGCCAGGTACCCGTGGCCGGTTGGGGGGCATAAGCGTTAACGTAACGACATTATCCGCGTGATTTGTCGTGAGATTGGGATTCGCCGCCTAGGAAACAGGTCGAAATCCCCGGCGATTTCGGGCATCTTCGTGGTCGCACACGCGTTAAGTTAACGCCTATGCGGTTGGGGGGGGGTGGAAGTAGGGTTTGTTTAACGTCGGCGGCGTGTGCCGAACCCAGGTTCTTGAGGACGGACTGAACGATGGGTTCGTTCTTCGCCGGTGCCGGCGCGCACGAGGGCGGCCGCGATGGCAGCAACACGCGGAGAAACGGGAAGATGCGTTCCTTTGTTATATATATAGGCGGGTCGTTGCGCGTTTGTAGGGTGATGGGGAAGGCGCGATTGTGTCAAGTGGTTGGATGTTCTTTCGTTGGATACTCGCGTGCTTTTCGGGAAGAGTTGCTGTGGGCTGGATTGGTATCCTGATTGATGTGGAATGCGGCTTGGGTGCCGGACGTACTCTCTTGAGTCCCGGCCACTTTCGGGTTGTAACTGCGGCCATTGCCGGTTACGCTTCTGTCATCACTCATCACTTCGCGGAGGAACACATGAAACAAGGTTGGATTCTTGCCGTTCTTCTTGTCGTTGGGCTCGTCCATGGCCTGCACGCGGCCGAAGAGCCCGCCACGCAACCGGAGAAACCGCAGCGCTGGACGCCCGATCAGGCGCAGCAGTGGTTCGTCGAGCACGGCTGGCTTGTGGGGTGCAATTTCTCGCCGAGCACGGCCATCAACCAGCTCGAAATGTGGCAGGCGGATACGTTCGACGCGGCCACCATCGACCGGGAACTCGGCTGGGCGCAGGACCTGGGGTTCAACAGCGTGCGGGTGTTCCTGCACGATATCGCGTGGAAGGCGGACAAGGAGGGAATGGCCAGGCGGATGGACCAGTTCCTGGGGTTGTGCGACAAACACAGCATCGGCGTGATGTTCGTGCTTCTGGATGCGTGCTGGGATCCGTTTCCCAAGGCCGGAAGACAGCCGGCGCCCAAGCCGTTCCTGCACAACAGCGGCTGGGTGCAGTGCCCGTCGCAGGACATTCTCAAGGATCCGGCGCGGCACGATGAACTCGAAGGATACGTCAAAGGCGTGATCGAGCGGTTCCGCGAGGACAAACGCATTCACGCCTGGGACCTCTACAACGAGCCGGGAAACAAGAACGACTCATCCTGCGGCAAAGTGGAACTCAAGAACAAGCACGAACTGATGCTGGCGCTGCTGAAGAAGTCGTTCGACTGGGCGCGGGCGGCCAAGCCGGCGCAGCCGCTCACCTCGGGCGTGTGGGTCGGCGAGTGGGCGGATGATGCCAGGCTTTCGCCCATCGAAAGAGTGCAGATCGAACAGTCGGACATCATCAGCTTCCATTGTTATGGCAAGCCCGACGCAATGAAACGCTGCGTCGCGAACCTGCGGCGCTACAGCCGGCCGATCCTGTGTACGGAGTACATGGCCCGGCCGGCCGGCAGCACGTTCGACCCGGTCCTGGGCAACCTCAAACAGCAGCAGGTGGGGGCGTACAACTGGGGTTTTGTGTCGGGCAAGACGCAGACGATCTATCCATGGGATTCGTGGAAGACCAGGTACACGGCCGAACCGCCGGTGTGGTTCCACGACATCTTCCACCCGGACGGCAAGCCGTATGACCAGAAGGAAGTGGACTACATCAAGTGGACGACGGGGGGGAAGTAGTGCGTAGTGGGTAGTCGGCAGTGAGTGATCGGTCATCGGTCATCAGTGATCGGCCATTGGTCATTGGTCATGGACGACCGGCCACCGGATCGATGATCACCGATCACCACTTTCCCCTTCGGCAGGGGCGCGGTAAGCTTACGAGCATGGATGGAATCAACGCTGCTGTCGTGGGCTATCTGTTGCTGTGCATGGTCTGGCCGCAACTGGTGAAGAACAAGGCGTACTACTACCTTGGTCTGGCGGCGGTGCTGCTGTGTGTCGTGCTGGAGGCGTTCGCGGCATGCTTCAACCCCGGCAACATGTATCGGGCGATCCACGCTGTGGCGATACTGAGTTCCGGGCTGGCGCTGGTGCTGGTGGTGCTGGCCAGCGGCGGGTTGTCGGTCCGGGAGTTCGCCGGCGAGATGGGTAACGCCTTTGACGCTTTCCGCCACGGCGAAGACCCGGGCAAGCCGGTCATCGTGCCGATCACCGGGGAGCAGCCGAAGCAGCGCGATGAGGCCGACGCTCACGACCGGTACGCAATCAATGACGATCAGCACCAGCCGCACTGAGCGGGCTGCCGGCGGGCGGGCTACAGCATTCCCGCTGCCTGCGATGGCTTCAGGTTCACCCGCCGGCCGGTTCTCCCACGGCCACGCAGTAGAGGAGTTCCCATCCGGTCTGGCTCAGTCCGAGGAACCGCCGGGCATCCTCGTCATAGAACGCGCCGATACTGCCCACACCAAGCCCCATGGCGGTGGCGGCGATGGCCAGCCGCTGGCCCACGATACCGGCTTCGAGATGCGCCAGGCGATAGGCGTCCGGGCCACTCTTGGTTAACAGCGTGACAAGATTGGCGACCATGAAGCAGACAGCCCCGGCCGACCCGGCGTGTTCCTGGTCGAGACAGAGCGCGGCCGCGTGCTGGCGGAAATCGCCGCGACGAATGACCGACCAGGCATCCTGCACCGGGTGGAAATACCAGATGCCGCTTTCCAGCCCGTCAACCGCATTGATGAACCAGAACGGACGGACCAGCGCCGCGTGCGGGCCGTCCGGCCGTAGCGGAGAGTAGGTGCCGCCGCGGAACGCCTGCCAGTTCAACTCGGCCAGTTTGGAAAACGCCATTGGCCGGGCCGCGAAACTGCTCGCGCTGCGCCGCCTCGCGATAACCGGGCCGAGCGCGTCCCCTTTCTCGGGATCGGCCGCCGCGACGGCGACCTTCTCCATGTCCTCGGGAAGCGGTGAGAGGTCGGTAAGCGGAGAACGGATCTCCCGCACGCTCAGCCCCGGCCCGACGCAGTTCTGGTGCGTGGGCGTGATGGCCAGGTACTCCGCGACCGGGTTGGGCGAAAGCGGTGCGCGGACAATGGGAGGCAGCGCCGACGCCGGCGTGCTCGCGGCCGCCATCGGCCGCTCGGCCTTGTCCGCCCAGATGACCATGGCGTGGACGGCCTCGGCCTCGCCGAAAGGCGCGTCGACCGGCACGCCGATCAGTTCGCGGGCGGCCGCGTCGTTCATACGCAGGCGAACCATCGGCGCCATGCCCAGCCCGGTCCCTGACAGTCTCAGGTTCTCCACAAGATGTCCACTATCCAGCAGCGAAAAGCGATAGCCGCGGTCGCGGTACTTCCAGGCGGAGCGCCAGAAGATCGTCGAGACCAGGATGGCGGCTGGCACGGTCTTGAGGAACTGCAGGTCGGGCCGGCCGCGGCGCAGGCGGGCCAGCGTCTCCTCACCCCCGCGCAGCCTGGTGAGGCAGAACTCGGCCGGTGAATAGTGGTACAGGCCCGGGTCCAGGTCCTGGATCCCGAAAGCCGCCACGTACAGTTCGCACGGATACAGCCCGCCGGCACTCGGACAGGTGCGAAGATACTGCGTGCCGCGATCGCCCTCCACGGTGCCGGTAATGCCGTAGCTGAGGAACAGCCACGTGGCGAGCGTGGCCAGCGTCTGCGGCGGGCCGACGAGTTCGGCCGGAAGCGCATCGGTTCCGAAACGCATGACGTCCAGCGCATCCACGTCAATGCTGCCGACATCCTGCGGAAGTTCGACGCGCGGGTGGTTCTCGAACGTGCGGAACGGGCTGGGCTGGTTTGCCCAGTCGAGTTCGTAAGGGGACTTCCGCACCGATTCGCGGGTGTGCTTGGTGAGATTGTGATAATCAAACACCCGACCGACCCGCTCCAGGGTTTCGGGGGAAAGTTCTATGTGTTTCGCACCACCAGACATGGCCTCAGTTCCCATCCCTGCGCGCACACGCGAGCGGTCAGAACAGTTGATCGAGAATCCGCTCGATCGGCATCTGCACGCCGGTCAAGATCGGCGTGTCCCTCACAGTATACCGGCTCCCCTGCGTTTCGCGCAACTTCATGACCAGATCGAGAAAATCCTTCGGTTCCCCGGTCTCGAACGCCACGACGAAATCCTGGTCGTCCAAGCCGAAGCTGTAGGTCGTGTTCAGCTTGACGCTCGGGAATTCGTTGCCCACCTTGATGTGCTCGTCCATCATCTCCTGCCGTTTCTCCATCTGCAGCAGATACCACTCCCGTGTTTTCACGAAGGGGTAGATGAAGATGTACTTCCGCCTGCCGGGTATCACCACCGCGCGGCTTTCGGTCGTATGGAACGGATCGAGCTTCTCGATGTACATCGACCGCTTGGTCATCGCCAGAAACGAGTGCGGCTGCCGCAGCCAGCCGGCCAGTCTCGTGCGATTCAGCGCCGCCTGATGGGCCTGCAAATCATCGACACTCCGGCCAATCCGCCAAAAGCAGAAATCGGTGTCGGCGCGCGTGGCAACAGTGCTGTAGTTCAGACAGATCAGCCCCTCCGGCAACGTAGTGGCCGCCCTGGCAAACTCATCGCGGGCGGCTGCTTTTTCAGCGGCATCGAGGCGGCGAAAGGCCGGATCGAGTTTATAGAAGGCGAAATTAACCATTTGCCGCTGGACAACAGCCCCGCTGGCGGCGGCAGCCTGGGGCCGGGAACCCGGAAGCGCTCCGGGATGCGTAGCTTGCGTCATCTGCAACTCCTGTGATGGCCGCAACAATCGCGGCCGGGGCGATTATATGTCCGCAGATGCCATACAGTCGCGATCAGATGACAAATCCAGGTTCGGAATTCACCCTTGGGCATGTCTTGAGGTTCTGCCCACATGCAGACATGCCGAAACGTGAGATCCGGACGCGGACTCGCGCCCCGGTGCGATTGACCCGGATCGCATTGCCCGGCCTGCTGCTGGTCCTGCTGCTGACGGGCTGCAATTGCTCATCCCTGCCCGACTCGAGGGATCTCGTCCTGCTCGTTCCCGGCGCCGGCGGCGACGGGCCGTGGTATACATCCGTGCGCGAAGGACTGGCCGACGGCGGCATCGATCTTCCCGTCCGCAAACTCAGTTGGGGCGCCCCCCTGCCGCTGTACATCGTCAACCTCCAGGATACCTCCATCCACAACAGTGCCGAGCGCAAACTGGCTTGGCAGATCGTCCAGTGGCGGCGGACCCACGCCGACGGCAATCTGATTCTCCTTGGCCACAGCGCCGGCTGCGGTGTGATCCTCGGCGCAATGGCAAGGCTCGACCCCAACGTCCACGTCGATCACATGGTGCTGCTGGCCCCTTCGGTTTCGCCCACCTACAACCTGCACCCCGCGGCCGAGCATGTCGATCATCCCATCGACGTCTTCCACAGCGACCGCGACAAGCTCTGGCTCCAGTGGCGCACCGGCAATTTCGGCACCTACGACAACATCAAGACCGCCGCCGCCGGCAACGTCGGCTTCGACCTGCGCTGCCTCGATGAGCCGCTCCGCGGCCGCATCAGCCAGCACCCCTACAATCCCGACTGGCAGCGTTTAGGCAACGACGGCGGCCATGCCGGGACGCTCTCCCGCGAGTTCGTGGCCAACATCATCGCGCCGCTGCTGCGGAGTTGACCGGGCCGTGCCGGAGATGGGTCGCCGGTTGGGCCGCGGAACGGAAACGGGCTGGTTCTGCACGGAGTTGGCGAGTCGCACGTTGTCAGTTGCCGGTGGGGAGGTATCCTACAATCGACCGTTACATGGATCGGTGCTGCGAATATGGCTGCAAACACTCCCGACAAGATCATCTACTCGATGGTCGGCGTCACCAAGGCGTACGACAAGAAGGTCATTCTCAAGGACATCTACCTCTCCTATTTCTACGGCGCGAAGATCGGGGTGCTGGGGCTCAACGGCTCGGGCAAGTCGACGCTGTTGAAGATCCTGGCCGGGGTGGACAAGAATATCCAAGGGCAGGTCGTTCTGTCGCCGGGATATACGATCGGGTATCTGGAGCAGGAACCGCTGGTGGACAGCACGCTGACGGTAAGAGAGGTGGCCGAGCAGGGAATGCAATCGACGATCGACCTGCTCAATGAGTTCAACGCCATTTCGGACAAGATGGCCGAGCCGATGGATGATGAGCAGATGAACAAGCTGCTGGAAAGACAGGGAAACCTCCAGGAGAAGATCGACCATCTCAACGCGTGGGACATCGATGCGCAACTCGAACAGGCCCTGGATGCGCTGCGCTGCCCGCCCGGCGAGATGCCGGTGAAACTGCTGTCGGGCGGCGAGAAGCGGCGGGTGGCGCTGTGCCGACTGCTCTTGCAGAAGCCGGACATCCTGATCCTCGACGAGCCGACGAACCACCTAGATGCCGAATCGGTGGCCTGGCTCGAGCATCACCTGCAGCGCTATGCGGGGACGGTCATCGCGGTGACGCACGACCGGTATTTCCTGGACAACGTGGCCGGGTGGATCCTGGAACTGGACCGTGGCGAGGGAATTCCATGGAAGGGGAACTACTCGAGCTGGCTGGACCAGAAGCGCGCGCGATTGGCCGTGGAGCAGAAGACCGAATCGGCGCGGCAGAAGACCCTGGCGCGGGAACTCGAATGGATTCGCCAGTCGCCCCGGGCCAGGCAATCCAAGGGAAAGGCGCGTCTGGCGGCCTACGAACAACTTCTGAACCAGAACGCCAGGGAGAAGGAACAGGAAGTCGAAATCTACATCCCACCCGGCCCGCGGCTGGGCAATCTGGTTATCGAGGCGAAAGACCTGCGTAAGGGTTATGGCGACCGGTTGCTGATGGATGGCGTGAATTTCTCGCTGCCGCCCGGCGGGATTGTCGGCATCATCGGCCCCAACGGCGCGGGCAAGACCACGCTGTTCCGCATGATCATCGGGCAGGAGAATCCGGACGGCGGCACGCTGAAGATCGGCGAGTCGGTGAAGTTGGCGTATGTCGAGCAATCGCGTGAGACGCTCAACCCGAACGACACGATCTGGCAGTCGATCTCCGGCGGGCAGGAGAAGATCAAGCTGGGCTCGGTCGAGACCAGCAGCCGGGCGTATGTGTCGCGTCTGGGTTTCACGGGTACGGACCAGCAGAAGAAGCTGGGCACGCTATCCGGCGGCGAGCGGAACCGCGTCCACCTGGCGCGGATGCTCAAGAGCGGGGCCAACGTGATCCTGCTGGACGAGCCCACGAACGACCTGGACGTAAACACGATCCGGGCAGTGGAAGAGGCGCTCGAGAACTTCGCCGGCTGTGCGGTGATCATTACCCACGACCGCTGGTTCCTGGATCGCGTGGCCACCCACATCATGGCCTTCGAGGGCGACAGCGAGGTCGTCTGGTTCGAGGGCAACTATCAGGCGTACGAAGAGGCGAGGCACAAGCGATTGGGAACGGACGCGGATCGGCCACACCGGATCAAGTATCGGAGGATGGAGAGAGGGTGATCAGATCCGCCGCCGGAGTTCTGCAATCAGGCGACCCTTGTTGGCGGGGGTCAATCGCGAATCGCCACGGATCATCTCAATGCGAGCCTCGATGAAGGCCCGCCCGGCCTTGCGGTCGCGCGGCGTCTTGTGCGCTAGCCGCTCGAACTCGGCGCGTACGTCGCGGGCATTGGCCGGGATGCCGGCGGGGTCGTGTGGGCCGGGAGGTTGGCTTGCGGCAGTCATACAATACTAGCTGTTCACGCCCCACGAATGATTCTGATCCATGAATACCTCGTCGAAGCCCTTGTTGTCCTGCCGCAGATAGGAGTCGGTCTGGAGGAGGAGATGCCATGGGGTCCATCCACCATTGCGGCCCATCAGTTTGGTGTTGAGCGAGCCGAACGTCTTGGTCCCGCTGTACGAGGGCTGGAATGTCTCCACGATCGGACCCCACGAACCCGGCCAGGCGTTCTGCTGAGTGGCGAGCGAGGCCGTGTAGTCATATTCGTAGACCAGGTTGGGTTGCCCGGCGGTTTGATCGAAGAGGTAAACACGATTGCGCCAGGTGCTGCCGGAGACACAGTACGTGACGTTCTGTATCGGCAACACGCGGTAGGTCTTGCCGTGCGCGGGCTGTTTGGGGATGAAGTACTTGGGATCGAGGTCGCCGAAAGACACATTGGTCTGCCAATGGTCGTTGGTGGAACGAGCCCAGTCGTAGATCTTGAAATAAGTCTGGTTCTGGCCGTTGTATGAGACGAGCGCCTCGACTCCCTGAGCGGAGCGGTTGCTCGCGGTGATGTAGAAATAGGTGTTGATATTGCCGCCCGGCGGGGTCGGGCAGATGGGCTCGAAATAGATCAACGTGCCGGTGGTCCAGTTGTCCTGGAATGGCGGGTCGTCATAGAACATGCCGTAGCCGACGCCGCCCGGGACCGGCGGGGCGGCCACCGCCGGAGTCGGTTCCACGGCCATGATCTCCCGGAGTCTGGCGGCGTGCTTTCTCTGCAGGGCGGGAGACAGGCTTGAATGCGTGCTGACCACGCGGATCCTGCTCTCGCGAAACGCCCACTTGAAGATCGGGTCATGCGGCGTGCGTCGCGTGATTTCCGCGAATTCACCGGTCACGTCCACCGGCTCGTCGATCCGCCGATATGGGGGTGGAAAGGGAATAGTGCCTTCGACGTTCCTCTTCTTGCTCGCCATGGTGATTCTCCTTCCGTGGCCGCGATTGGTCATCCGGCCTGCCTTGTCAGTCCGGCCGACCGCACTGCACAAGCGCGGCCGACGTGGGTGCCTGGTGGAAGTGGCGGGGTCTCAGGTGATGCCCCACGGTTTCCACCGCACACCGCCAAGATAATATGCCCGTTCCGCAAGAAGCAACGGAATTCGGGAAAAATGGTGCCGGATTAGAGAAATGGGCAAGCGCGATGTCACCAACAAGGCTGCATGGAATCCACATGCCTTGCCGTGTGGGGTTTCTGCGACATTGAATCAGATCCGTCTCACTTGGGTAGAGGTTTCAGATACGCCGTTGCGGAATAGTGACCCTTGGCCTCGAAGGGCTGGCTCGACGGGCCAACGTCCTTGGCGACGTGGAACTTGTTGCCGATGGCGGGGATGGCGTGCAGGATGGAGACGTCGCCGGAGGGCCAGGTGGTGGTGGCATTCTTGTACAAATCCTTTGGTGTCTGCTCGGAGCCGATCCGCCAATAGAGTTTCGGATCGTCTATCACCACCAGCAGCGAGCCGGACGGACTGGCGAGTTTGACCCAGCGGACGTCGGCGAAATAGCCGCGAAACTCGGGGAACTTCCACACTGAATGGCCGGCCAGCGTCTGGTTGTAGTCGGTGGTCCAGAGGCCGAGCGTGGGGCCGTCGAGGCGATTCTGCCAGACGCGATAGGGGCCATGGCCGAGCCAGGTCTGGGATTTCATCTGCGCCTCGGGAAAGTCGAAAGTAATGCCGAGATAGTCGAACTTGCCCTGGGCGGCGTAGGAGTAGTCGAGGCGCAGCCAGCCGGAGGGGAGCAGGGTCCACTTGGTCTTGAGGTCGAAATCTCCGTCGAAGGCGGCCTCGACGATTTGGCCGGTGGGATCGTCGCGGTGGGTCAGCGCGGTGAGTTTTCCGGGACGAGTGGTGGGGCGCGGGCCGTTGGTCAGAGGTAGAGCTTTGTCGCCGACGGAGAGGAAGGCGAGTTGGCCGGTGGTCTTGGAGAATTTCACGGTGGTACCGGCGGCGGAGAGCGAGAGCGTGTCGGCGTCGTCCCTGGCGATCACTTTGCCTTCGCCGGGTTTGACGATCTGATCACGACTGTAGCCAGCGGGACGCAGGGGGAAGACCCAGGTGTAGAGTTCGCGGCCGAGGGGATCGTTGACGGTGATGGCGGCCGCGTCGGCCTCTAGCGGTAGCGGTGGCAGCGGGACGAGCATGAGGCTGGTCTGGCCGGGGTCGGTGGTGAGGAGCGGGACTTTGTGGGTGGCGAGGGATTTCTTTTCCGGTTTCTCCGGGCCGGAGAATGCGGAGTATTCGACAGTCATCGAGCAGTCTTTGACATTGGTGAAGTGGTAGCGGTTTTCGATCTCGATTTGGCCATTGAACCGTTCGCCGGCGTTGCGGATGACGACGGGCGACCAGAGTTTCTTGACGGTGAAGAAGGAGCCTTCCTTCTCGTGATACGGCCCGAGGATGCCGTCGGGCGCGAGGTTGCCCTGAACGTCGATGAAGCCATTCTTATCGGTGCGTTTGGCGCCTTCGTCGGCGAAGACCCAGAAGAACGCGCCGCCGGCGAACGGCGACATGCGAATCACTTCCCAGTAATCGTGCAGGCCCGCGCCGCTGCCGCCATCGAAGAGGCCGTGCAGGAACTCGGTGGGCATGAACACATCCGGACCCTGGGCGAGTTTCAGGAGTGTGGCGTAAGTGGGATAGTGCTTGGTATTGACGTTGCCGTTGAGCGCCCACGGATGCAGCACGTTGCGGTTCTGCGGATCCCATTTACCGAACTCGACATCGTTGGCCGCGGTCCAGCCGCCTTCGTTGCCGTTGTCCCAGAAGACGATGGACGGGTGATTGACATCGCGCGGGACCATTTCGGCGATGAGTTTGCGGCCCATTTCCAGCGAGTATGCCTTCTGCCAGCCGGCGAGTTCGTCGAGAACGTAGAGGCCGAGTTCGTCGCAAGAATCGAGGAACTTCTGGTCGGGCGGATAGTGTGACATGCGCACGGCGTTGCAGTTCATTTCCTTGATGAGCTTCACGTCGTCCTCGTTGTCGGCGAGCGAGAGCGTCCGGCCGGTGTCGGGACGGAACGAGTGGCGGCAGATGCCCTTGAGCAGCACCCGCGTGCCGTTGACGTAGATGCCTTTGCCAGGACGCACCTCGATGGTGCGGAAGCCGATGCGGGTCTTCAGGGTGTGGAGGGCGTTTGGGCCGGATTTCAAGATGACGCGCAGCTCGTAGAGATTGGGCGTTTCGCTGGTCCAGGTGGCGACGTTGTCGAACTTGCCTTTGAGGACCGATCCGGCGGCGTTGGCGGGGCCGGAGAGAGTCTGGCCGACTTTCTCGCCGTTGAGCGTGAAGAGTTCCGCGTCGATGGCGTCGGCCTTCTCGATGTTGCCCGGAAAGGCGTGGACGGCCAGGGAGCCGTCGGCGCGGGCATCGGTGGCGATGCGTTCGAGATATTCGTTGGGCACGGCTTCGAGGTAGACCGGCCGGTAAATGCCGCCGGCGAGCCAGTAATCACTCTGACGCTCGGCGCGGTTGACGGAATCGTCGGCCGAGTGCTTGTCCACGTTCACTTCGAGCAGGTTCTCGGCGCCGCTCTTGAGCAGTTTGGTCACGTCGTATTTGAAGCGATAGAAGGATCCCTGATGTTTCGCGCCGACCGACTGCCCGTTGAGTTTGGCGTCGGTGTCGGTCATGGAGCCCTCGAAGACGAGGAAGAGGCGTTTGTCGGCCGCGAATTCGGCCGGCAGGGTAAAGTGATGACGGTACTGGCCGGACTCGATGGTCTCGCCTTTCTTGGGCCGGTCGGTGCCGTACCAGTAGTTGCCGAATCCCTGGAATTCCCAGTTGGAGGGAACGGCGATGGTGGTCCACTTGCCCGAGTTCTGGCCGGCCGTGCAGAAGAACTCCCACTTCACCGTGTGGTCTTTGTCGGTGCCGGAGAGATAGAGCCGGCGTGATTCGTCGGCGCGGGCGGCCAGGGAGGCGCAGAGAACGAAGAGAAGTGCGAGGTGCTTCATGTGGGTTATTATCGCTTGAAGGCGGAGTTGTGGACAGCGGGTTGGAGGGTGTGAAAAATAATGTTTGGCGCGGGTGGTGCGTGGGGATGCCAGGCATAAAGGTTTCCCTGGAAATGAGTTGTGAGTGTGTCGAGGGGTGGATGGGGTGGAAAAAGGCGCCCCCGAAGCGCCCCCAAAGCGCCCCCAAAGCGCCCCCGAAATCTCCCCCAAATCTCCCCGTGATCGGGCTTGGATCGCGCCGGTATGGCGCGGGAACCCACGGAGCAAGCTCCGTGGGCGTTGAGGGTTGCGGCAGGTGCGCGAAAGAAAATGTTTTCGAGGTTGGTGGTTTTCGGGACTTGGGATATAACGGGCTTCTGGAAAAGTGGTTAGGAGTGGATTGGGGTGCCGGGGACTGATGTAAAAAGCCGTCCTTTTCACGTCCAAAAGCCGTCCCGTTCAGTCCCGGGCGGGTCCGGATGGAAGCCGAGGTGATGATCGGTGGTCGGTCATCCGTGATCGGTGGAGGGAATGCAGGTGCAGAGAATGACGAAACTCGAAACTCGAATGACGAGAGAATTCCGGAGCACGAATGAACCAGGGCGTGGTCGAGCATAACGTTGCTCCCTTCATATTATCCGTGGCGCTGCGCGCCCGGAGCACTTTGCTGTTGTCAACAGTTACAGGGGCAGTATTTCACGAATAATGAGGGTTGGACTCTCAGGGAATGCCGTGGGTGTCAGGGTGCCAAGAGTGATAT
>JBEKVL010000079.1:0-13092 GCA_049514055.1 Tepidisphaeraceae bacterium
ACCCAGCCCACCACGCGTCCGGCCGAAGTGAAAGCACTGACGTTCTGGCAGGCCAAGATGGGCGACAAAGCGCCTTACATCGAGATCGACCTGCACCAGCAGGCATCGCTGGCCAGGCTGGTCTGGGGATCGGGCGACGATAAGCTCGCGGTGAAGAACATGCCCACTGACCTGACCATCACCCTGCGCGGCGACGGGCCGGAGAAGGTCATCACGCTTACGAATCAGTCGCAGCCGACCGGGAATGTCGTCGATCTCAAGGGCGTGTCCGCCCGGACGATCCGCATCGACATCACCAGGTTCCGCGGCGACGCCCCGGCCATCGGACAGATCATCCTCACCGACACCCAGGGCAACCAGCTTCTGCCGGCCGATGTCGCCCTAGCCGGCATCGACAACGCGGCCGTGCTGGAGTTCAATGTCGGCCAGAGCGTGTTCGCAAGGTATACTGATGTAGACAATGAAACGCCGGGAGTTCCCATCGTGCGCCAGTCTCGCCGCCTGGGCGCGCGTTATCACGATGGCGTTCTTTCGCTGGCGAAACCGGCCGATCTGGAAGCCAGAGGAACCAACTTCCGTCCCGCCTGGCGGCTGGATCTGAACGCCTCGCCCCACATCATGCTGAACGATCCGGACCTGGATGTGACGCCGAATCCGGACAGCGCGCGCGTCGAGGCGTTCAGCGAAACCGGCGCCCGCCAGATGCTGGAACTGACCGAAACCGGCAACTCGACCGGCGTCTTCGTCGCGCCGCTGTCGCTCTCGGCCAATCCCGAGGCCAGGGACAACCCGCGGCTGCTGTATGTCCGGCCGGGCGACCTGGTGTGGTTCAAGTACCTCGACCAGCAGAACATGCAGCCGGGATACAAGACCTTCCGCTACCTGAGTGTGCTGGAGAACCAGCCCACGGCCGGGGATTGGCAAAACCTGCCGGCCCTGGCCACCGCCTGGCCGTTCGAGATCAAACCAACCGAGGCAGACGAAATTCCAGTCGCGGTCCGGCCGGCCGGCAAAGGCCGGCTGACCCTGGCGATCCACGATCCGGATGCCATGGCGAACGCGGCCACGGGTGTGACGGTGAGGATCAACACGCTGATCGGCAACGTGGCCCAGGAACTGATGCTCCCCTGCACTGCTCCCGGTGTCGCCTCGCAGCAGCTCGACCTGGTGCTCGGCGACACCCAGCCCGAACGCCGCCTGGGCGACCCCGCGAAAGCCGCCCCGGCCAATGAACTGGCCGTGTATGGCGATGACATCATCCGTGTCTCTTACACCGACGTCCGCATCCCTGCGGCCGACCTGCAAACGCGGGCCGTCGCCGATGATGCGGCCGGGAAATCGCCCGGCCGGGCGAAAGCCGTCGTCAAGCCCATCGGCGAAGCCGCCGATGTGATCCCGGTGATTAACCTCGCGAATCCCAACCGTCGCGCGATGGCCGCCCAGGAGCATCGGCTGGAGGTGTTGCGACGGGAACTCAACGCGCGTCTGCCCGCGTATGCGGCCGAGCGGAAACTACTCGAGGAACGTCGCGAGATACTCAAGAAGCGCCAGGCGGCCGCCCCGACCAAGGCGCCCACCACCGCGCCCGCCGATGGCGCAGTCAGCGAGGCCGATGCCCTGAAGGAAACCATCGCGGGATTGACCAGCCAGATCGACCGCCTCAACGGCCGGATCGAGCGGCTCAAGGCACTCGGCGCGAGCGACGCGCCCAACGCGCCGATGCCGACAACGCAACCCGTCGCCGCGCCGGTGTTGACGGATGGCCCGCTCACGCCCGGCCAGCCATTCGACCTCATCATTGACGACCCGGACCTGCCGGCGGCCACCGTCGAGGTGCGCGTCCGCAGCGTGGCCGGCCGGCTCATACAAAAAGTTACAGTTGCGGCCAAACGTGATGCGTCAGGCAAATACCACGTTCGCGTGCCGACCAAGAGCAGCGATGACGCAGAGGACAAGGACGCCGTCAGCCTCGTCCCCGGCGGCGAAGTGATCGTGGACTACGAGAACCCGAAACAGGCTCCACTCGAGAACGTCGAGCGCGTGGCGTATGTCGACCTGGCATCCGACGCGACGCTGACCGTAACCAACGCCGGCTATTTCGATTCGATCTCGAAATTCCGTCTCGGCGAACCGATCTACGTGCAGGTTGTCGATTTCGACGCCGACCGCTCGGCGGCCATCGACCAGGTGGCCGTCGTCGTCAAATCCTCCACCGGCGACCGGGAAATCCTCATGCTGTCCGAGACAGAGCCGCACAGCGGCGTCTTCCGCGGCAAGATTCAGACGGACAACGCCGCCGCCAAACCGAACGACGATGTGCTTCAGGCCGGCTACGGCGGCACCATCGAGGTGACCTACATGGATTACCTGCGCGAGTCGCGCGAGCAGTCCCTGGCGCAGGTCGTCCGGTTGCAAGTGTCCGGCGGCACGGACGGCACCGTCGAAGGTTTCTCCCGGCAATTCAAGGACGCCCAGGAGGAGATGAAACTCTGGTATCGCACCGGCCAGTCGGCCTACCAGATCGGCCGGCGGCTCTACCTGGCCGGCGCGTACGAGCGGGCCGATGAGTACCTCGTCGAGTCCACCGACTACTTCTCGCAGCTTGTCGCGCGGTTTCCCGAAGATGCGCTGGCCGCCAGTTCCAACTATTACCTGGGCAATATTCAGTCGCTCAAGGGCAACAATCGCGAGGCCCTGGCCCGGTTCCAGGAGATCGTCACGCGCTGGCCCAAGTCCGACTTCGTCGCCAAGGCCCGCTTCAAGATCGGCCAGGCGCTGGAGAACATGGGCCGGTTCGATGAGGCGGCCGACGCCTACGTCCTGCTCACCTATCACCATCCCGACGACCCGCATGTGCCCATGGCCATGATCCGCATGATGAACTACTTCGCCCGCGGCGAGCAGTTCGCCGACGCGGTGTCGATCGCCCAGAAGTTCGTCGAGAAATTCCCCAAGCACGAGAACGCCGGCCCGGTCGCCCTCAAGGCCGGCCAGTGGCTGGCCGTGTCCTCCCGACCGGATGAGGCGGTCGCCTGGTTCGTGCAGACCGAAAAAGTCTTCGCCGCCAGCGACAAGGACATGCCGGCGCTGCTCTACTGGCACGCGGCCACGCTGATCCAGATGCAGCAGTTGAGCAAGGCCCCCAGGGGAATCGTGGTCCTGCGGCCGGAGAAGATCCGCGAATTGCTCCAGCGCGTGATCTACGATTATCCCCGCAGCGAGTACGCCAATCTCTCGCGGATGGCGCTGGAACAGGTTGTGGAGCAGCGATGAACCTCAACGGAATCCTTCGATGAACGCAGCAGACCGTTGTACACGAGAAGACTTGTGGCACGGGCGTCTCGCCCGTGCGCCGCGGTACTCCGCGGCATCTTCCATTTGGCTTCGTATGTCTGGTCTGGCTGATTTGTGCGTCGGAGTACCGTCACCATGGGCGAGACGCCCATGCCACGAGGTTCCGGCGTCCAGATGCGTGTCCCGAAGATCCGCGTACGCGTGTGTGTTCTCATGGATTACTCTGCTCATGCTTCTGACCGCCTGCTCGGCGCTGGCGGCCGATGGGGACGCGGTTGTCCCCGGCGTGGCGCCGGCCCGCGAGTTCGAACGCGTGGCCGGCATCTACGCCAAGGATGCCCCGTCTCAGGACGTCGTCGATCGCCTCTACGACTTCATGGAGAAGTACCCCAAGGATCCGCGCTCCGATCGCGTGCAACTCTGGGTCGCGCTCACCCAGCAGAAGCGAAAGTTCCACAACGAGGCCATCAAGGAATTCAACTTCGTCATCAACGACTTCCCCAACAGCCCGCTGGTCGTGCAGGCATTGCGAGCCCAGATCGACAGCTATGCGGCCATCGAAAAATCCGCCAACGTGGCCGAGAACTACGCCAAGATCCTCGACAAGAAACCGGCCGACTTCGCCGGCGATCCTGCCGCGACGGCCGCATATGGCGACGCCGTCCTCTTCACCGCCAACCTGTACATCCAGAAGAAGGAGGTCGACGCGGCCGTCAAACTGCTCCTGCGACTGCCATCCCGTACCGAAGCCATCTCCCGCGTCGTGCAGACCTACATCGCCTTCGATCGCCACGAAGACGCCCTGACGCTCATTCGCCGCCTGTCCAAGGAAGAGAGACCTCTGGCCTATCGCCTGACGCTCGCGGCATATTCCTCGCGGCCAGGCACGGCCAATCTTTTCACGTTGCTCAACGAGGTCATCGGCACCGAGCCGCCCGCCGCCGCGGCCGACGCGCTCATCCAGCAGATTGCCGCGGCCATCGGCGCCAAGGGTCCGGATGACAAGGACAAGGTTCTGCGGCACATCGCCGACAAATACGACCGCCTGCGGCGCTGGGCCCACTACGGCCTGTGCGACCTGCACAAGACGGAACTGCCGCGGCTGATCACCTTCATCGGCGACTACCGCACCGGCGGTGATGTCGAGAAAGTGAAGGTCATGGTCGGCGAACTCCACGAGTCGCGCGGCGATGCGCCCAAGGCGCGCGAGGCCTACTGGCTGCTCGACAACAAGCCCGCGGCGCATTTCCTCGTCGCCGCGACCTACTACGGCAAGCTCGCCAAGACCAAGGATCTGCCCGCCGGCCAGAAGGAACTGACGGAGATCGTCAAGCGGTTCTACTCGCCCACGGTCAGCGCCGAGGCGCTCCTCGAACGGGCCGATCTCGAGTCGGGCCTGATGGCCGCCCCCAACTCCGCCATCGCCACGCTGCGCGAGTTGCTCGCCCGGTTCCCGAGGGAAGACGACCTTGCTGTCAAGGCGATCTTCCGGCTCGGCTCGCTCCTGCGCGTACAGAAGAAACAGGATGAGGCGATCGCGGCCTATGAGCGGCTGGTCCAGGACTATGCCGGCGCCACCAACGCCGTGCGGCGGGCGCTGATGGAGATCGCCAACTGCTACGAGGAGAAGAACGACAGCCAGCGCGCAGTGGCCACTTATCGCCTGGTGATGCGCAAATACCCCCACACGCCGGAAGCCAGCCATGCGCACACCGTGCTGGAACAGCGGTATGATGTTCCGGATGTGGATGTGAGTGATCGGTAGTTGATTGTTGATAGTCCATTGGAACAGGTGCGTCATGCTCGATTTCATCATTCGCGGCGGCTGGGCTCTCTGGATCATCACCGCCTGTTCCATCATCAGCCTCGGCGTCACTTTCGAGCGCTGGCTGGTCATGCGCCAGGCCGACGTCGACACCGAAGACCTCCTCAACGAACTCACCAGGTCCATGGAACGCGCCGACCTCGACGCCGCCATCGGCCATTGCCAGCGCACCGGCGGACCCGTGGCCGAGACGCTGGGCATCGGGCTCCGCAAACTCGTCTTCCTCGAACGCATCGGCAAACGCCCCGAGGAAATCGAGGAAGGCATCACTCAGGCGATGGAAGACCACGGCGGCCACGTCGTGGACTACCTTGAGCGGCATCTCACCATCCTCGCCACCTGCGCCAGCCTGGCGCCGATCCTGGGCATGATGGGCACCGTCTTCGGCATGATCCGCGCCTTCGGCTCGATCCACAGCGTCGGCAACATGACCCCCGAGGCCGTCGCCGGCGGCATCTCCGAGGCCCTGCTCTGCACCGCCGGCGGCCTGATCGTCGCGGCCATGTCCACCGTCGAATACAACTACTTCGTCAGCCGCGTGAACCGATTTGTGCTGCAAGTGCAATCCACCGGCACCGCCCTGGTCGAACGAATACTCGACAAACAGTCGAAGCAGTAGAAGCGACAGTCCTGCGCACCATCGTACCCAGGCCTCACTCCTCGACCGGCTTGGCCTTCGCCGGCGCCGCCGGGCCCCGCGCCGTCCCCATGACCACGAGTTCAACCACGCACGCTTCTTTCGTCGGCCAGGCATACGCGTATAGCCGCTCGCCGGAAGCGCTGCCGCTCATCGCACGGCCGGCCGAAACATCCGGCACGCGATGCATTTGTTTCTTGACCCACTCGGGCCAGCTTCCACGCACGCCCAGGTCGTCCCGAGTCGCGACGCGCGGCGCCGCCACTTCCCACTTCGTCTCCCTGATGCCGCTCGTGAACTGCGTCAGCGCGGTGGCTACATCGCCTGGCATCTTGAATCGCAGGTAATAACGCACGCCGCCGTCGGCTTGATCCTCCGGCGCCGACTCGCTGGCCTGTACGGATGCTCCAGGCGGCAACGTGATCCAGGCCGGCACTTCCTTGCTGTTCTGGCCGATCGTGAAGTACAACCCCAGCGCCACGGCAAGCGCCACCAGCATGCCCGTGGCCGCCCGTAACGGTGTTACGGGAGCACGGCTCGCCGCCGACATGTGACCCGACCGATGCTGCATCCCACAAGACTCTAACACCGTGTTGGCCCAATTGCGACCCCTGTTCCGTTCATCGCCTGCCCGGGCACGGCCACGCCCCTCGGATTACAAACGTGTCACGCCAAGCCCCAGGTGTTCCAGCACCTGATCCGTCATCTTCTCCACCGTGAAATTCGCGGCCACCGGCCTGGTGTTCGCGGCCAACTCGGCATGGAGCGCATCGTCCGCCAGCAACCGTTCGAGCTGCCGCGCCAAATCGGCCGAGTCCCACGAGCGGAACGTCAGCCCGCCGGCTCTGCCGTTCCAGCAAATCGCCTCCGTGATCCCACCGATGTCGGGCACCAGTACCGGCGTCCCGCGGCTCATCGCCTCGGCCGCCACCAGCCCGAACGGCTCGCGGTGGATCGACGGATAGACGATGCAGCGGCTGTAGTGATACAGGGCGTCGCGCATCTGCCCCGGAATCCGCCGGCGATGATGCACCGGCACGCGCAGGTGCTCGGCGATATGTTTCAGCACGTCGCGATAGCGCTGCCCGAAACTCGTGCCGCCGCAGATCACCAGTTGCATGCGTATGCCCTTCTCCTGAAGCATCTTCGTGGCATACAGCAGCAGGTCGATCCCTTTTTCCGAGTCCTGCCGGCCAATGTAAGTCACGATCGGCAGATCGCGGGTGAGCTTGGGGAATTTCGGCGCCAACACCTCAAACGCCGGCACCTCCTCCTCGGCCGGCCACTCGATCCCCGGATAGATCGCCCGCATGCGGCTTTCGTCGATCCCCATCTCATCGCGCAGGCGGAGGATGTAGTCGCGGCTGACGGCAATGGCCGGGAAACCCGACCCACCCACCGTCTCGCGCAGGCGGCGGTGGTATTCCTCCAGCCGGCCGAGGCGCTGCGCATAGTTGGCGAAAATCTCCTCGCCCTGAAACGTGACCAGATAGTCGAAGGCGTATTTGCCGCGTACTTTCGCGGCCTGGGCGAACGGGCAGGCCATCGCGAACGTCGGCAGCAGATGCGTCACGCCATCCTCGGCCATGAACCGCTCGAGCCGCGACACGAGCCTCGGATCGCTTTCCGGCCCATCGCACAGCGAGCGGACGTAGTTCCCCATAAGCTGGTCGACGTAATCCGGACGGCGCTGCATGAACTCACGCCGCAACCTGGCCGGAAACACCGAGAGAATGCGGCCGATCCGCTCAAAGATGCCGCTGGGCCGGCGGAACTGGTAGCGCATGCCATTGCAGAGCATTCGCTGGCGGATGCCCTTGTCCACCAGCTCGCGGTTACGTTCCATCATCCAGTAGATGACGACCTTGAACCCGCGCCGGTGCAATTCGTTGGCCAGGCGCATGTCCCGAATGATCGCTCCCTCGAACGATCCGCTCGTGAAGGCCAGAAAACCGAATACCGGCGTGTCCATGCCGGGAAGATTAGACCAGCGGAGCGAAAACGCCAAGAGGAGATGGGACGCAGCGACATCGCATTTGGCGTGAGTCCCGGTAGGACAGGCATTCTTGCCTGTCATTGGATGGCCGAGTGGGGGAAATTCTTGTCCCCCCGAAGCCATCCAAACGCCGTGGTGCCTCAATTGCGACGGCCCTGGGATGGGGCAAATGACGAAACGCGGTGCCCATCTCTCGGTGGCACGGGCTCAGCCCGTGTGCTGCGGTACGCCGCGGCATCAATGCTCCCTCTCCCGCCGGGAGAGCGCCGGCGTGAGGGCCGATGCGGTTCACTTAAGCTGTAGCCGCGATCGTTGATCGCGGTTCTTCGCCGCCAGGACCGCATCGATTCGCTTAAGTCAACCATATTGGGGTAAGGGCTGCAGGTGTGTTGCCAGGACGAACGGACACTCCCGCTTGAACGGGCGAGCTATCGGCATCATACTGCTGTCAGTGCCTGCCATGCTCGGATAGCAAACGTGTTCGGTCCAGACACGAAGGAGTATCACAATGTCCTGGCTGAAACCCGCACCATCCGTCGAAAGCCGCTTTGCCGGCTGCCTTCTTGGTTTGGCGCTGGGCGACGCGCTGGGCGCTCCGCTCGAAGGCATGCCCACGATGGCCATCATTTACGCTCTCAGCATTGCCCACGCACACCCATCCCGTAGGCATCGACGGTGCATGCCTGCTGGCGCTTGCCATCGCGTACGTCGTGCGAAACCCCGCATTCCACCGGCAAGAGTTGTTCGAGTTCCTGCAATCGCGCGCCCAGACCGATGAGTTTGCCCGCCAGATGTCCGCGGCCGCCCGGATGAGTGCCGATTCCTCTCCCGCCGTCTTTGGGAACTCCCTTCCGGCCAACCGCTCCGTGACCACCGCAATTGCCTGCTTTGCCCTGAGTCCCCACGAGTATCTCGGCGGGATCCGCTCGGCCATCGCCATGGGCGACGACACCGACACGCTGGCCGCCATGGCCGGCGCGCTCGCGGGCGCCCATCTGGGAGTGGATGCACTGCCAACCCGCCTGCTGGATCGACTCGAAGACGGCCTCAAAGGGCGAGAGTACATCCGACAGCTTGCTCTCCAGCTTACTGCAAAGAGGACCAGCCAATGGCCAATAGCACATTCATAAGCGCAGTTATAATATTAAGTTAGAGACTACATGACAGAACCATGAACCGCATCGTCGCTGCCCAGACCACAACCGCATAACGCAATATATACTTGACGTAAAACAAAATAGTTGTACAATTATTTTGTTGTATTACGCTTGAGTCCCAACATCAGGAGACCCTATGAAAGCCGCTCCCGGTGCTCAATTACCTGTTAAAGACGTCTTCGGCCGTGACGATTTCATCGCCCGCCTGTGGCGCGTGCTGGAGACAAACAGCGTCCGCATGGAGGCCGAACGCCGCGTCGGCAAGACCAGCATTCTCCACAAAATGGCGGCCGAATCGCCCCAGGGTTGGGACCCCGTTTCCCTCGATCTCGAACAAGTCCACTCCGCCGCCGAGTTCGCTGAAATGGTCTGCGAGAATGTGCATCACCGTCTCGTCGGTTGGAAGAAGCAGGGCAAGCGACTCCTCAACTTCCTCGGCCTGCTCGGCGGCGCCGAGGTCGGCCCAATCAAGTTCCCCCAGAAAAAAGACCGCACTGAGAACTACTGGAAGACGCTGCTGACCACAACCATTGAGGATCTCGTCGAGCAGCAGACCGCTTCGGATAGACGGGTTGTGTTCCTCTTCGACGAAATGCCCTGGATGCTCGCGGCCATCGCCAAGCGCGAGGGCGAACAGACCGCCATGGAAGTCTTCGATGCCCTCCGCGCCCTGCGCCAGTCCGCCACTACCGGCCAAGGTTTCCGCATGGTTCTCTGCGGGTCGATCGGCCTGCACCACATTCTGGGCAGTCTCAAGCAACAGGGCTACAAGAACGAGCCGGTGAACGACATGACTCTCGTCGAAGTTCCCCCGCTCAAGCCGCCTGTCGCCGCTGGTCTGGCCGCCGGGCTCCTTGAAGGCGATGCTGTCCCCACGGATGCAACCGCGCCCGCGCTCATCGCCGACCGCACCGGCGGATACCCCTACTACATCCAGTGGGTCGTCTACGAACTTCGCCTCGATGGCCAGCCGGCCGACGCCGACAACATCGACCGCGTCATGAAAAAGTTGCTCACCGCCCCACACGATCCGTGCGACTTCCGCCACTTCCGCTCGCGTATTGACGGATACTATCCCAAGGCCGAGAAATTCGTGCTCGCCGTGCTCGACCACGCCGCCAAGGCCACCGCCCCACTCTCCCAGGCGGAGCTCATCAATGTCGCCAAGTCGGCAGGCGACACCTACGATGAACAGATCCGCGAGCTACTCCGCTTGATGGCCCTGGACCACTATCTCGGCCGCGACACCGACGGCCGCTATACGTTCCGAAACACGCTCCTCCGGCAGTGGTGGATTCTCGATCGAGGGCTCAACTAATGGCAGGCCGCGCATTCGTATCCCGTTTCAGCCCCAATCGCACCGACCCCAAGGTGCTCGAAGCCATCTTCGTCCAGCGCCACCGGCTGGCCGAAGTCTGGCTGGAAAGGCTTCGCGACAGCGTGCTCACCGGCGCCAAGCACCACGTTCTCGCCGTCGGCCCGCGTGGATGTGGTAAGAGTCACCTCGTCAACCTGCTCGTCCACCGCCTGCGAAAAGACCCGGCCATCGCCCAGCGCGTCCGCATCGCCCAACTCCCCGAAGATGAGGCCACCACCTCGTTCTGGAAATTCCTGCTTCGTATCCTCCGCGCCCTCAACTCCGCATACGCCGACGAATTTCCCCTGCCCCCGCGCGATCAACTCGACGGCGCCGCCGACGACCGCCGCGCCGCCGTGCTCAAGGACTACCTTCTGAATAAACTCGGCGGCCGGACGCTTCTGGTCGTCGTCGAAAACCTCGACGATGTGATGCGCGGCCTGAAGGACGAAGGCCAGAAACGCTGGCGCGCGTTCCTCCAGGAACACGCCGTCGCCGCCACCCTCGCCACCGCCCAGCAACTGACCGAGGACATTTCCAACCGCGACCGCCCCTTCTTCAACTTCTTCCAGATCGAACACCTGCAACCCCTCTCGGCCGACGAGGCCCTGTCCCTCTTACGCAAGATCGCCGAACAGACCGGCAACACCAGCCTCGCCGCCTTCCTCCAAACCGCCACCGGCCGCGCCCGCGTGCGCGCCATTCGCCACATCGCCGGCGGCGGCCACCGTGTCTTCATCATCCTCTCCGAGTTCGCCAGCGAAGCGAACATGGACAATCTCGTGGACGCTTTCGAGGAACTCCTCGACGAACTCACGCCGTTCTACCAAGAACGCCTGCGCTGGCTCCCCGACCAGCAACGCGAGATCGTCGAGTTCCTCTGTCAGCAGACCCGCACCGTGCCCGTGAAGCACATTGCCGGGGAACTGTTCCTGTCCGAACAGACAGCGGCCGCCCAGCTCAAGTCGCTCAAAGACAAGGGCTACGTCAAGATGGAAACCGTCGGCCGGGAATCTCGCTACGAACTGGCCGAGCCCCTGATGCGACTGTGCGTGGAAGTCAAAGACCCCCAGCGCGAGCCGATCCGGCTCATCGTCGAGTTCCTCCGCATTTGGTACGACCGGGCCGGCATCGAAGCTCGGCTTCAGTGTCTTCCAGAGGATGCGGATTTGGAGCGACGATACTTTCTCGCCGCACTGGAGCGGGCGGAGATGTCCGAAGTGGTGAAGGAGGCATTGGATCGGGACCTGGAAGCGGCCCGGTCCAGCGGCGACCCCGAGGAGGTGGTCCGTGTGTTGGTCGATCTGGCTGCAACGGCTGATTCGGTGTCAAGGTGCCGAGCCGTTGCCGAAGAACTGGGCACCTTGGGGCGGCATGTTGAGGCCTTGTTGGCATGGGAGCGGGCGACCGAACTCGATCCAAATGATGCGATCACCTCCGCATACAAGGGTCTGACGTTGGGCAGACTCGAACGGTACGCGGAGACCCTGACTGCGTGCGAGCGGGCAATCACGCTTGACCCGAAGAGCTGCTTTGCATGGAGCTTAATGGGGTGGGCATCCAATAGACTTGGACGGCATGCGGAGGGTCTTGCGGCCCATGAACGAGCGGCCGAACTTGAGCCAGAGAATGCCGCCGCTTGGAACAACAAAGCATCGGCATTGAACCTGCTCGGCCAACACACAGAGGCCCTGATGGCATGCGAGCGAGCGATCGCGCTCGATCCGAAGTTTGCCCATGCCTGGGCGAATCGTGGCCGGGCCAAGCTCGGTCTCGGTCAGATCGACGCTGCAAAAGAAGACATCAGCCATGCGATTGAGCTTAAAGGGAACTATGCCGGAGCTATGGAGAGTCTCGCCGAAGTATACGTTCTCCAAGGCAACTGGCCGAAGGCCGAACGCGTTCTGACCGAGCGATTCCGACTTCTATCCTCGCCAGAATACCATGCAAGATCACGCCACCTACCCAAGTTCATCGCCAGCCTCTTCCGCGCATCCACCGACCGCAATGTGTGGGCGTACCGCGTCGGCCGCCTGGCGGACATCGCCGCCGAGGCAAAGGCCCTCGCCCAACTCGGCGATTCGCTGGTCAGAAGCCTGACCCGGTCGGCGTACGCCCAAGCCCCGGCCGAAACGCTCGAAGCCTGGGCCGGCGTGTGGGCCGAGGTTGCCCAGCGGCACCCGGACCTCTCCCTAGCCGCCCGCCTGTTCGGCGTTGGCGTGCGGTATGTCCGCACCAAAGACGAGCGTGTGCTCTTCGACCTGTTGCACGAAGAACGGGCCATCCTCCGCGAACTGTTTGGGCTCGATAACTAAGGCATTCGACGCGGACGCAGAGAGTGGCGGCCCATTTCACAGCTAACTCCTCAAGGGACCAGCACTTCCAGATTGTGTGTTGCGCGCGGGTGTTGCGCGCGCGAAAGAATTTCCATTTTTACAAATCACACCCCCACAGCGTGAACCCGCATTTTGCGCTGCGCGCTGTTGCGCGAAAAACGCGTCTGGCGCGCAGCGCCACGGATAATATGAAGGAGCAACGTTATGCTTGACCACGCCTTTGTTCATTCGGTCTTCGGAATTCATTCGTCATTCGAGTTTCGAACTTCGTCACTCGCTGAAGCCCAAGCTGCCTTCCGGACTCACCCGGAACCCATCGGGACGCACCCATCATCAAACGGGACTGATCGAGGACTGAACGGGACGGCTTTTGGGCGTGGTTCAACTGCGGCAGACTCAAGGTTACACTTCTCGCGGCGACAATGCGGTCGTTTTCGTTTGTAACTGCCGCACAACACAGGAGATACAGCTTCGCGGTCGTGATCTCTGG
>JBEKVL010000080.1:0-15243 GCA_049514055.1 Tepidisphaeraceae bacterium
GAAGTGGCCGCAAAACTGCTGCCCGGAATCGCGCAGATGCCGACAGCCAGAAGAATGGGCGCAATTGACGCATGAGCCCAAAGCGAACACGTTTTTCCCCGACGCATGATTGGCCTCCAATCAGATTGTTTGATGCAGCATTACCTTTCACTTTGACACGGATCGACTTGGATTTGAATGAGCCCGCAGGCCCTTCAGGGCCTGATGTAAAACATATAGGCCCTCAAATCTGGCCAATCAAATGGAATCGTGTCAATCTGATGTTACTTTTCTACCACCGGCGCGGAACGTTGCCGGAGGTGCCGACCTGGATGGCTGGTTATGGATCTAGTCGCGACGTAAGACGAGCTCCCAGCAGGTTTCCCGGCCAACGAGTCCCGTCTAGGCGTTGTGCAAACTGGCCATCGCCAAGGGCGAGGTGTCCTGTTCGCAATCGCGAAGTTGAGCCGACCAAGTAGGCCGACCTGCCCTTTGAAATCGTCCGCAAGCAGGGCCGGAACAGCAAGCAGAACAACATGAGGGCGAAATCAAGCCTTGATGACCGTCATCCGCTGCACGCGTGGTGTCCGGCGTGTGGTGTGAAGACGAAGCGATAGATCGATGAATAGGAGACAAGCGGCATCTCCTCCACTGCGCTTCGTCGGGGAGCATCCCTCTGCCCACAAGGCTAGCTGAGCCCCCGATCAGGCACTGTGGGGTGCTCTGCGAACCCGGCCCAAGAGCAAGCCTCCCAGAGCAGGAAGGAGGAGCACGAGTCCCGATGGTTCCGGGACTGCGACGCCCTGAATTTGCCCGTTGTTGACAATGAGCGGGGAGATCAGCTCGACCTCGCCGCCATAGAGATTGCCCCCCAAGCCGTCAGAGACGTTCAGCGTGCCATTGTTGATGATCTCGGTTGGATCGATCAGGAGCTCACCGCCCGAACCGCCGCCGCCGACGTCCAAGCCAGTTTGGACGTCGCTCAAATGGGCGTTGCCGCCTGCCCCGCCGAGCGCGGTGATGGTCCCCTCATTATCAAATATCTGGCCGATGTCGAACCAGAGTTCGCCGCCACCGCCACCGCCGGAACTGCCGCCGCTCTCGTTCGGCGTCGAGCCCGCGCCGCCATCGGCACTGAGCGAGGCATGCAGATTGACGGTGAAATCCCCAGGCGTGATGAAGAACAGCGCACCCCCTCCGGCACCACCGGTCGCCCCCGAATCCCTTTCACCAGGAATAAAGCCGCCCGCGCCACCGCCCCCGCCGCCTGCGCCTTGGAGGATTGCGGTGTTCTGGGCTAGACCACCAGCCCCCCCTTGGTTCTGGAAGCCCGGGCCTGGGGCTCCGAGTCCCGTTTGGATCGTTCCAAGCGAACCCGACTGGCCTGGCGACACCGAACCACCGCCGCCGCCCGGCCCCCCCGAATATCCACCGTAAATGCTGGGCGTGTATAGTACCCCAGCCCCAATTCCGCCGCTGCCACCGCCGGCGTTGCCGCCTGGGAAGCCGTCGTTTTGATACGACGTGGGATAGTTCTTAAAGCCCCCCACCCCGCCCGCGCCGCCGCCCGCGGCCACATGGAGATGGCCGGCGATGGAGATGTTGCCGGTCGCCGCGATCACCGCCGGTTGGCTGCCGATGAACGTGAAGTTGGCGAGCAGAGGGGAATCGAAGCTGGCGAAATTGTAAACGTTGAGGCTTGGCCCGCCAGGATATTCGGTCACCGACGTATGCGGCAGCGTGGTTACGAGAAACCCTCCACTAGCCGAACTGCGGATTTGTCCATTGTCGGTGTTGAAGGTAGTGATGTACTCGCCGTCGCCGATATAGCTTGAGAGATTCCCAAGTGCGCCGGTGCTGGACACGCTACCCAGAGTGCCAAATGGATCGGCATCCGCATGGGGGGAGGCCGCTGCGATCAAACATGCCGCCGGGAGCAGGAGGAGACGTTTGCGCATGACTGATGCCCTCAATGCGGGAGAGGTAACGACCAACGCTTGCATCTTGCCTGAACAACTCGCGTTGCCTGCAACATGAACGAAATGTGAGCGAGCGATGGTAGGCCACTCTGATTTGAAGAGTCAAGAATAACTGGGTGGTTGGATGCAGGAGTCAAGAGTCCTGGCCCCGGGGCGACTCCGGCGTTAGGTGATCCGCCGCCGCTGCCCGCTAACCCGGTTCATCCTCCTCGCCCCGCTCACGCGAAGCGATGCCACAACACGGCCGAAAGACGCCAGCGCCCACCCGTCCGTCAGGAATGTCGCGTGAGGTGCGGTCTCTCGGCATCGCCACGGCGTGTGTCTTGCCATGAGATGCGCTGGTGCCCGGGGGAACGACTGGGCTGCATCGATTTCCCGTAGGCTTACGCCTGTGGTTTGTCGAAAGACCAACCCCGGGTACTCTATGCAGAATCGCAGACGATAATCGTCACTGGAGGTTCATATGGGAAATCCCGGACCATGGCCGCGTGCGATAGGTCGACATCCGATACCGCAGTCTGGAACGTTCGCCCGTGTCTGCCTTGAGTTGCCGCGGGGAATTGAACCCAAATGCGGTTCCCCGATAAGCTCGGGCATGCCCGTCCTCGCTCGTCTCACACTCGGCATCGTTGCTCCGGCCCTGTTCGCCAGCATCGCCTGGTGTGACCCGGCTCCTTCGACGCAACCAGTTCTCAAGACGGGCACGGCAGTTCCGGTGAAATATTATCTGTCCCTGCCCAGGGGATGGACCGCCAGGACCACCTGGCCAATCGTGGTCACGATTGATGGGTCGGGCCACGATTTCCTGGCGAATTGCCGGGGCTTCAGTATGGCGCGCGGCGACCTGCCCTTTATTGTCGTGACCCCCTGCGTGACCTCCAACGACAATGATCCTGATGATGAAAAGGCCGTGCTGGCGATTGTGAAGGAAGTTCAACAATCAGAACACGGACAGCCGAAGTTCTTCATCACGGGCTTCTCGGCCGGTGGGCATCTGGCGTGGCAAGTCACCTTCGCTCATCCCGATCTTCTGGCCGGAGTCGGGCTCGCCGCCGCCAATTTCCGCTTTCGCGGCCTGAGTTCCTTCTCGACATCGCCTGCGCGGATCGATCTCCCGATCCAGGAATTCCAAGGCGACAAAGATGGCCACGCCGACTCTCTCAACCAGCAATGGAATGATGCCGCACAACTCGCCGCCGAGCACGGCTATAAGAACCTTACCCACACGATGGTGCCAGGTGCCGGTCACCAGCCATTCTCGTCGCAGGTACTACGCTGTTTTTCGGCGATTCTTCCCCAGAAACAAGAGCCCAGCGCCACGAAGGAAGCGCGCCCCGCACGGGGCGGCACCGCCGACGCCTCGCCGCAACTGCTGCCCGGCCGCACCTTCACAATCCAGTTTCCCGACATGCCGCCCACCTTCGCCGATCTGCTTGACCACATCGGAACCAAGCCCCAGATGACTGTCTTCCTTCCTCGCAATTACGACCCGAAGGTGAGGCACCCGCTGCTCATTTTCCTGTACGGCGGCAACGGCGGCGCTGGCGGAAACCCGGGGGTGGCTCGCGGAGTGTCCGAGGAGAAGGATTTCATCTGCGTGAACATGCCGCTCTTCAAGGAGAAGGTGGATCCGCCGACACCGGACAATAGTCGCAGCCGCATCCTCATCCACGACTCGGATTGCAGGTTCGCCTGGCCGCTCTACAAGAGGATGCTGGCGAAGTTGGAGGAACTGGTGCCCAACATCGATCCGCTCCATCGCATTCTGGGCGGCTTCTCCAATGGCGCGCACATGACAGCGGGGCTGATTCAGGAATCGGATGGCGAGGTGGCCAGCCGGTTCTCGGAGTCCTTCCTGGTCGATGGCGGGGGCGGTCTGCGGCGATTCGATCTGCTCAAGGGCAAGCCTTTGCTGATGGTATGCGGACTCTGGCGGCCAAACCCGGCACCGGCCCTGGCTGCGGGCGTCAAGCTGACGGTCTATCGGATGAAGCAAGCCGAACATGCTTTTCCTCAGTCGGAATATCCCGTGTTGAACCAGTGGCTACATGGGCCGACGGAGGCCACTCTGCCGGTTTGGCCGGAGGAGGGCAAGGGGACTCTGAAAGTCGGCGACCGAGCGCCTGGCTTCCATCTGACGGCGACCGAGGGCAGGGAGTACGCGCTGGATCAGTTTGCCGGCAAGTCGGCCGTCGCCCTATGCTGGTATCTGCGGGCAGGAAGCGCAGGCTCGCGAACCGAGTTGGCTGCCATCCAGGCGGAGATGGAGAAGCTGTCGGAATATCGGGTGCAGGTGCTGGGCATCACGCTCAGTAAGCTGGAGGACAACAAGGCGTTTGCCGCAGAGCTGAAACTCACCTTCCCGCTCCTTTCCGATCCTCAATGTGCAACGGCAAAAGCCTACGGAGCAGTCCGTGCGATGAACGGGCCGATGGGGCCGACGGCGGAACGCTGGGTGATCCTGATTGACGCGGAGGGGATCATCCGCTGCATCGAAAAGGGCGAGGATGTGGGGAACAAGGGCAGGCTGTTGCTGAAGGCCATCGAAGAGGCAAAGGTTCCACGAAAGTAGAGATTGACGATGAGACACCTGCCTGCGCGACAGAGTGGTTCCATGAACGACCTGGTCCATGCGTTGGCGATCATGTTGTTGGTGATGACCAGAGCCGTGGCAGCCGAGCCAGTGCCCAAACTGGAACCCGGCAAGACAATCGCCATCCAGTTTCCTGACCTGCCGCCCACCTTCTATGCCGTCTCGCAGAAGAAGGACGTAAAGGCGCAGATGACGGTCTTTCTGCCCAAGAACTACGATCCGGGCAGGAAGTTCCCTCTACTCGTCTTCCTTAACGGAGGCGATGGCGGGGCTGGTGGTAATCCCGGCGTGGCTCGTGCTCTGTCCGAAGAAAAAGACTATATCTGTGTCAACATGCCGTTGTTCAAGGTCACCGATCCCCAAGCTCACGGCGGCATTGTCATGCAAGCCGAAGACGGCAAGTACATGTGGCCGTTCTTCAAGACCATGCTGTTGAAGCTGGAGGAACTCGTTCCGAATATCGATCCGGCACACCGGATCCTCGGCGGCTTCTCCAATGGCGCTCATGCCACGGCGGCGCTGCTCGATGAGTCAGATGGCGAGGTCGCCGGACGATTCTCCGCCTTCCTTTTCGTTGAGGGCGGCGGCAGGTTGCAGCACTACGACCTGCTGAAGGGCAAGCCGTTTCTCATGGTGTCCAGTAATGCCAAGTCGCATCCCCGGGCACAGCAGATATGCGATGCGGCCAAGGCCGCCGGGGCCAGGGCCACGCTCATCGTCGAGGATGTCGGCAAGCATGACTTCCCGGTGACGGCGTACCCGGCAGTGCGGAAGTGGCTGCAAGGACCGGCCATGGAGTAGGAGGCCGCCTTCTCACGGGTTCGCCTTCACCACATGTCCGTCTGGTACAGCCGTCCCGCATTCCGGCCAACCCGTAGATTATTACTCATTCAGGTGGGCCATGGCTGAGGTTACAATGCCAGCATCATGTTCTTCTTCAACTGGGGCAACTTGGGCAGGTCCAACACGCTGGGCGACGCTCCCGGGCTTCCCGGCGACGATACCGCCAAGGACTCCGCGACGAAGGCGGCGATCGTTGGGATCATCGTGCCGGCGGTCATCGTGGCGGCCGCCGTGTTCAACGCGGTCGTGGGCCGCGCCTACTGGCCGGGCGGGGATGATGGACCGTTCATTCACATCTATTCGAGGTTCTGGGCGGTGGCCGGCACGATCATGCTCAAGTTGGGGGTCGCGGCCATCCTCCACGCCTGGTTCGGGCTGGCCAACTGGCGGCGGACAGAGTACCTGTGCCATCCACTGGCGGCCGGTGGGATAGGGGTCGCGGCGATCGGGCTCGTCACGTTCGTGATCGGTGCGCTGTGACCGGAGTTCGACCGGCCGATGGGTCGTTTGCAGCGGGCAGCGATAGACAGATGCGTCACGGGCAGAGTCACAACGGCCCGGAGAACTGTTGCCGAACGGCGATCAAAACGATGCGACATATCATGATATTGGCAAGTTTATATCGTATTATAGAATCATAATGCCATGATATGCAGTGGTTTGCGTCAGAATGCCTCAGATTGCCATCAGTGCGCGGGACGTGAGCCTGCGATAGTGTGGAATTCAAAGTCCGGTGTCGGCGTAATCCATACGCCTCCCGAAACGCTTATTGCCGGGGTCGCCATCGGAGAATGCCGCGGCATGTGGATCCGACTACGATCAACGCGGTCAACTGCCCGGTTGGAGGCTGTGTCCGTCGCCCGGAGAGAGTGATCGCAATCCGCATCCAGTTCGTTCGTTGGTTTCCGGGGGGAGCGACGGCACCGGATTGAAGTACACGCTGCCTGGCCCTGCCAGCCCAGCAGGCCAGACTCTTGCCGAATGGCGACGTCCGCCTCACGGTGGTAAGCTCGCCCCGACAATGCGAAGGAGATTGCGCGCCAGCCAGCTCCCTGCCGAGCAACTTTACAGTGTGCCAGCGGGAGCATAGCTGGGCCGATGCCGTTATTGCCGGAGCCCCACGACCATGGCACAACCCCCGTCAACGACGTCAGGCGCTCACGTATTCGACATCGCCCGAGCGCTCGTCGAACTGCGTTATGTTGTTGAGATCGTTTGGTGCGACACCAGCGACACTGTATCTGGCGTTGCTGAAGATGGCGTTGCCCCTGGTCTCCAACGGATCGTCGAAATTGCCCGGCGTATCGCTTGGCTGGCAGAAGAGTGGGCTGATGCCACGAAAAGATCAAAGGTAAATCATGCCTGTCGGAGGTTGCTGAAGGCGATCGAGAAATTCCGTGCCCATTTTATCGATGACTGGCGAGATGCTCGACCCCGGGCGGTCCCCGCCGACCCGGAATTCCAGTGGCACATGGATAAGTGTTTGGTCGAGAACTCCCCACTGGCCGGACCCGAATGGGCGTCTGTCGAAACCAGCTGGCGGGACTTGCAGGGTGCGATGCCCCCGCCCTTGCAGGCGTGCTTCGAGATGGGTTGGCTGTTGGCGTCGGCGTCGTACCCCACATTCACCGGCGGCGAGCGGAATCGCCCAGACCTGGACGAGTTCGCCTATTGGCGGGTGGAACTGCCTGCTGCAGTCGAACGGGCGGCGACCAAACTGCACGAACATTACCCATATCTGGCTGCCATCGACCTATCGTTGCCCTCATCGACGGAGAGGGACCGTACCCTCGACCGGATCGATGAGCTTTGCACGCAACTGGCCAAGCTTCTGCGGGAGCCGCCCCCACCCGATTCTCAACCCGACGGTGACCGAGTCGTTTGGCTGACACCGGGCCAGCAAGCGGCGACGCTGAATCTAGGTGATACGTCCCACGGTCGGAAGTTACAGATCGCGCAAAAGGTGAGGAAGTGGGCGGAGGACCGTGGGATACCCATGCGAATCATGCTAGCTGACTGCAGCAAGAACAGCAAGGAGCGAAAAAAGACGCCACCTACGCTTGTTCACGCCGACGACTGGGCTAATATAGTCGAGGCGTATAATGCGAGGAACGCGGGCAGGGCTGTGGCGAAAAGCGACAAGCCATTCCGCCCGAAGCGTACGGATCGCTCGGACCCCATTAATAACGCATCCCATGAGAAGCAGCGGCAAGAAAAGACGCCAAAGGACTATCCGCAGGGTCTTAGGGAAATGTGTTGCCCAGGATGCGGTAGCCCCGAGAAACATGAGTTTGACAACAGGGCAAAGCAAGCAGATGACGGAACATGGAGTCAGGGTTTCTGGTGCGAAAAGTGTCGTGGCCTCAAGGATTTCATAGAAAAAAAGGCGTGAACGCTCTGTCACCGGCCGAGGACGATCTTCCATCGGCTGGCGGAACCCGGGCCTTCAATCTCTTCGCGCTGCCTCCGGAACCGACCATGACCTGGCTGTGGCCGGGCACGGCGATAACCGCGGCCCGGACTTGGCAGCCCGGCCGGCCAAATCCTCGGCGATGGCACTGACTGAACCACCACGCCCGGGAGCGTCTACAGCCTAGACACGGGAAACGGCCGGTTTTCTTTCCGAGGTTGCACCAGGGTTGCACTGAGCACTTTTCGCTTCGAAAGACCAGATGATGAATCGGTCGTCCAGATAGCATATAAACACCTGCTACTGCAAGTGTTTATATGCAACTGCCCCCGGCGGGAGTCGAACCCGCACGACCGTTGGGTCAACGGATTTTAAGTCCGTAGCGTCTGCCGTTCCGCCACGGGGGCTTGATTGATAGCCTACGATACGAAGCCCATTCACGCCAGCAGTCGCTCGGCCAGCAACAGGTCCATCTGCGTGGTGATCTTGACGTTCCGTTCCTCGCCGTCGACCAGCCAGACTTCCCCGCCGGCCAGTTCGATGAACTGCACGTCGTCGGTCACCTGATCCAGCGGCAGCGGACAGCAGTCGTAGGCTTCGAGCAGAGACCGGCGACGGATGATCTGCGGGGTCTGCATCGTCCAGAGCGTCTGCCGCGGAATGGTGCGGAGGACGCGCGACGGCAAGGGACCGATGGCCTCTTTTACAGTCAGATGCACGGGCATGGCCGGCACGGCGGCGCCGCGGATTCCGGCGGCCAGCAGCGTGCGGTCGATGATCTCCTGCGACAACAGCGGCCGCGCGGCGTCGTGAATGGCCACCAGCGCGACATCCGGCCGGGTCAGGCGGACGCCGGCCAGAACGCTGTGAGCGCGGCTCGGGCCGCCGGGGCAGAGACGGAGACGCGTGTCGCGCAGGTCGCCGAGGGTATCGCGGATGGCCTGTTCGTCGCCGCAGGGAATGACAATCTCGACGACATCCGTGCGGACCAGGAAGGGGTCGAGCGCGCGTTGAAGAATGGACCGGCCGGCGAGAATCTCGAAGAGCTTGTTCTTCGATCCGCCGAACCGGACGGATCTGCCTGCGGCCGGGATTACCACGGAAAAAGGAGTCATGCGGGATGCGACGGAGATTCCGAAGTGTGGGGTTTGTCGGGATGGCGACGGGGCTTGCCGCCATTGTCGCCAAGGCGGGCGAAGATCATCCGCCCGGTGGATGTCTGGAGGGCATTGGTGACGGTGACCTCGACATCCTCATTGAGATGGTTGCGGCCATTATCCACGACGACCATTGTGCCGTCTTCGAGGTATCCGACCGCCTGTGATGATTCCTCGCCAAGCTTGACGAGGTGGACCATCATCTTTTCGCCCGGCAGTGCCACTGGCCGGAGGCACGAGGCCAAGTCGTTGAGGTTGACCGCGTCGATTCCGCGGACCTGGGCGACTTTGGAGAGGTTGTAGTCGTTGGTCAGCAGGCGTCCGTTGAGTTCCTTGGCCATGGACATGAGTTTCTCGTCGGCGACGAGTTGCTCGGAACCCGGCCGCGACCACTCGTAGAGAATCACCTCGACCTTGCGGTTGCCCTGAAGCTTGTTGAGGATTTCCAGGCCCCGCCGGCCGCGGTTGCGCTTGAGCTTGTCGGCGCTGTCGGCGACGGTCTGGAGTTCCTGGAGGACGAACCGCGGCACGAGCAGCCGGGTGTCGATAATTCCGGTGCCGGCAATTTCCGGAAGCCGGCCGTCGATGAGGATGCTGGTGTCGACGATCATCGGGCGTGGTCCGCGAACCTGTTTGGTGAATTCCACGTAGGGGATGATGAAACGGAAGTCATCCTTGGTCTGGAGAATGAAACTGATCGCCAGATAGCAGCAGGTGATGCCGACAGTGACGTTGGCGAATGCGATGATGGCTTCCCGGCGGGCGATGTCGAACTCAGTCAGTCCCTCGAACCGCTCCACGAGCAGGCGGACGGCGAAGCTCAAGGCGTAGGCGATAAGCATGCCGACGATCAGCCCCATGAACGTGCCTGAGAAAACCGCGAGCTTCTTGCGCGGGGAGAGGATGTCGATGCAGATGAAGAGCACGGCGATGGAGATGGTGATCGTGAGAGAGAGCCACGTCGCATCTCCGAACGGCAGGGCCCGATGCTGGAGAAAGAACCAACCCACGCCGGCCATCAAAAGAACAAAAAGCGCTCGTAAGACTTGCAGGACCATTGGTTTCCCTGATTTTCAACTATAGCGGCTACGGGGCGTGCGCGGAAGGGAAAAAGGAAGGGAAAATGAAATGGATGCCCCCCGAGTTGTCGTCGGGTAGCGCCCTCACGCCGCCACGCTTTGGCGCGGCAGTCGCAACGCCGCTCTTTCGTATACGGCATAGCCGACATTGGAATCAAGGGTCGGCTCGAAACGGCAATGGACGCCGCCGAATTGCCGCCAAGTGGTGCCCGTGGTTTCACCAGGCAGCGACGCTGATGGGAAAGCGGTGTCAAGCCACCGCACTCCAAAGGACGACGGCGGCCGCAATGAGCCGGTAGATGGCGAATGGAATGAAGCTGCGCCGGCGGATGTAGCTCATGAAAGCGGCAATGACCGCCCAGGCGACCAGGAACGAGACGATCGTCCCGATGGCCAGCAGCACCATCTGGCCGGCGAACTCGTGGGCGGAAAAGCCCGGTGCGTGGATCATCTCTTGGACGGTCTTCAGGAAGCTGTAGCCGCACGCCGCGCTCATGGCCGGGATGGCCAGGAAGAAGCTGAACTCCGCCGCCGTCTGCCGCGAGCAACCGATGGTCATGCCGCCGATGATGGTGGCGGCCGAGCGCGACGTGCCCGGGAAGGCCACCGCAAGGATCTGGAAGCAGCCGATGGCGATGGCCTGGAACCAGGTCATATCCTCGACGCGCTCGGTTTTCACGGCCGGGCGGAGCAGTTCGACCACCAGCATGATCAGCCCGCCGATGCCCAGTGCCAAGGCCACCGGCAGGGGCTTCTCCAGATGCGCTTCGACCCATTTGTGAATCGCGTAGCCGATGATGAGCACGGGAACCGTGCCGACGATCACGCCCATGAGCGGCGTGGGCCGGCCTGCCGGGGTTTCCCGGCCGCGTTTGAGCAGTTCGACGATGCGGGTCCGGAAGTAGACTACGACGGAGGCGATGGCGCCGATCTGGATGACGACCGTGAACATCTTCCAGAAGGGGTCGCCGTCCAGATCGAGTTTCGTCCAGTAGCGATTGATCAAGTGCTCGCAGAGCAACAGGTGCCCCGTCGAGCTGACCGGCAGGAACTCCGTCAATCCTTCGACGATCCCCAGCAGGATCACCACCAGCAGGTTGGCCATGGGTTCACTCTTTCACGAGGCTTCGGCGGTAGAGGATGACGGCCTTTTTCACATAAGCCAGGCCGCTGAGCACGGTGACCGCCACCGTGGCCCAGATGAAGATGTCGCGAATCCAGCGGACGGGGCCTTCCCAATGATGCCGCAGGAGGGCGCCCCGGTAGTTGACGAAGACGAGGATGGCGAGAATGGTGATGGACTGGATGACCATCTTCACCTTGCCGCTCCACTCGGCCCCAAAGCTCTGCCCGGAGGATTCCGCCATTCCCCGGAGCGTGGTTACAAGCAATTCGCGGCCCAGGAGCACGATGACCATGGCCGGAGTGACGCCCGTAATCGTCTTGACCACCATGTACTGTCCGAGCTGATCGTCGGATTCCGGAATGATGAAGTTCTTGCCGGCAAAGAAGGCGAACGAACCAAGGACAAGGATCTTGTCGACAAACGGATCAACAATCCGACCGAAGGCTCCTTCGACTTTCCAGAGCCGGGCCAGGTAACCGTCGAGGAAATCGGTGGCCAGTGCCACGAGGTACACGATGAACGCAATGTTGAGCAGTGTCGGATCGCCGCGGCCCTCGTACTGGTAGAACGAGAGCATGACGAAGAAGACGATCGCGAGCACAAGGCGCGCGCCCGTCAGGAGATTGGGGACATGGCGGAACATGCGCGGAGGATTGTACGGGGTCCGGGCGACGGGGCAAATACAGATACTGTAGTCGCGATGGCTCATCGCGGCGGGCCACGTCTTCCTTGATTACGATGGTCCTTCGCGGAAGACCGCGATCAACGATCGCAGCTACAGCAGACGTCAGAAATCCAGCCCGCCACGCAACACCGGGCGCTTCTTCTTGGGGGTGGCCACCACGGCTGCGGCGGGTGAGGCGGACGATTGGGTCGTCATGTCGAGCACCGGCTCATCCGCACGCCGGATGGACAGGCCGATGCGGCGCTTCTCCGTATCGATTTCCAGCACGCGAACGCGAATCTCCTGGCCGGGCTTGACCACGTCGGCCACCGTGCGGACGCGCTGCTTGGACAGTTCGGAAATATGCACCAGGCCCTCAATACCGGGCTCCAGTTCGACGAACGCGCCGAACTCGGCCGTTCGCGTGACCTTGCCGGGCACGACCATATCCAGGGCATATCGCTCGTTGACAGTCTTCCACGGATCGCCGCCGGCCTGCTTGAGGCTAAAGGTCATCTTGCGGCTGATCGGGTCCATGGCGATGACCACGACCTTGACGGTCTGGCCGTCGGCCAGCACATCCGCAACCTTGCCGATCCGCTGCCAGGAAATCTCGCTGATGGGCAGCAGGCCTTCAATGCCTTCTTCAACTTCGAGGAACGCGCCGAACGATTCGAGCTTGGCCACGCGGGCGGTGACGACCGTGCCCACGGAATAGCGGCCGGCGGCTTCGTTCCACGGGTCGGCCATGGTCTGCTTGAGACTCAGCGAAAGCTTGCCGGCCTCGCGGTCGATGCGAATGACCTTCACGTCGACGACGTCGCCTTCCTTGAGCGCATCCCTGGGGTTCTTGACGCGCCTGTGGCTGATTTCCGAAACATGGACCAGGCCGTCCACCCCGCCGAGATCGACGAAGGCGCCGAAGTCCATCACCGAGCGAACCGTTCCCCGGCGGACCTGGCCTTCGGCCAGTTCTTCCAGCAGTTTCTTCTTCGCGATCTCCTTTTCACGCTCGATGATGTTGCGCCGCGAGATGATGAGATTGCGTTTTTCCTTGTCGAACTGCGTGACCTCGGCCGTGACCTTCTGGCCGAGGAATATGGAGATATCCTTGTGGAAGACGACATCGACCTGCCCGGCCGGCATGAACGCCCGCATGCCTTTGACCGTGACTTCCAGGCCGAGCGCCAGGATCAGCAGTCCTTCCGCCTTGTCGAAGCGATCGACGCGGAATTCCAGTTCCTGGCCGACCTTGGGTTCCTCGGCGAACTGGAGCAGCGGGCAGACGCCCTGCGACTTGCCGCCGAAATCGACGAAGACATCTTCCTTCTCGACGCTGATGATCTTGCCCTTGCGCATGCCGGGCGTGGTGGATTCACTGCGCGCCTGCTCGTGCTTCAGCAACTCGTCGATGGACAGATCACCCAGCGCATCCGCGATCTCGCGGTCCAGGGCACTGTCGGCGTCGGGGCGGAACTTTTCCTTCAACTGATCCTTGAACTCGGACATTTCTTTACCTCTGGCGGAAACAATCTACTCCAGCCTGGAAACGCGGGATTGTATAGACGTGCGTGGGAAAGGGAAGGGTGCGGAGGACGGTGGCGGATTTTGGCGATCCGCGACTGTGGCTGCGATGGGTTATCGCGGCGGGGAACCGTGACAGGGAAATGACTATCTCCGCAACAGTCCCCAGGCAATCTGCGCCAGATGTTCGCAGGCATTGCCCCAGGCCTCCTCGCGACGGTCATCGGCCGCCAACGACCAGCTCCACGCAGCGGGAGAACAGGGCGGAACGGCTCAGGCCGTTCTTTCTGGCCCAGGCATCCGCACGGTCCAGTAATGAGGGTTCAACACTGACGAGTACGTTTTTCGCACCGACTCCGCCCAGTTTCGGACGCCCGCGGCCGCGATTCGCCTGGAATTCAGCCTTCGACGGCTCCGCCAGCAAGCGCAATCTCTCCGCTTTTGTCAGCGGCCGCGTCAGTTGATCGAGGCGAGGGCCGAGCCGATCCAGTTCCTCGAATGCTGACTGCTTTTCTGCGTCGGTCAGCCCCCCCCAATCTCCCTGCTGTAGTTTGCTGAGTCTGGGTTTGCTCATGGTATTCCTCAATGAACGGACATTGCGTGAATCGGGTAGACTTGCAACCACTCGGTCCTGTCTTTCACAACCACCACCTGGACCCTCTCGCCGCCAGGCAAGCGGCCCCGAATGAGGTACTTATTGCCGATGCGCTTCGGGTACTGCGCGTCGGGGTGGCGGATGATGTACTCGACCGCGGATGGCTCAAGACCGTGCTTCGCACAATGGACGAGATTCCAATCGTTCCAACGAACCACAGCCTTAGCGAAAGGGTTTCTCACCGCCAATAAATATATAGTATATTCCGCCGAGAATCAACCAGGATGATCCCGCTTACGTATCAGAGCCGCGAGATTCCGGGCTTCTCTGGACACGATGCTCAACTCCTTGACTCCGTGCTCTCGCATGTACTGCGATGC
This sequence comes from Tepidisphaeraceae bacterium, assembly GCA_049514055.1. Lineage (GTDB taxonomy): Bacteria > Planctomycetota > Phycisphaerae > Tepidisphaerales > Tepidisphaeraceae > JANYKD01. The sequence continues at coordinate 14,330 of JBEKVL010000080.1, forward strand.
TTCGTTGGCCAACTTCATGCAGTCGTCGGCGCTGGGCGACGTGGACACGGCCAGTGCTTCAAGCCGGCGGGAATACTCGATCATCATCGGATGCCATCCGATCGTCGCTTGCTCCCGTTCTAACGATTGGATCATGGATGTGGTGCGCTCACGGATGGCGTCGATTCGCTCTGAGATTGGGCGTTTGTTCTCTCGTCGTCGAGAAAGCCAGCGATCCCGCGAATATAGGAACACAACCGCCAAGGCTACGCATGAAATAGAACACGCAACAGAAAGAATCACTACCATCATGGCCACACCATTTCGGTAAGCGAAACCCGTCGCGTTCTTGCAGGCGAAGGGCTCAACCGCCCGGGTCACTTATGCTTCTCCTTCCATCGCTTGAGCAACTCATACGCCTCCCGCGGCGAGAGATCGTCGAGGTCCACCACTCGCAGTGCATCCAGCAACTCCTTGGCCGGATCGGCGAAAAGCTCGAACTGATTGGGATCGACCGCCTGTTTCGAGCGCCGCAGCGGCGACTGGCCCACGTGCTGCACCGCCAGTTGCGACAGCAACTCGCGGGCGCGCTGCAAGACGGCCTTGGGTACGCCGGCCAGACGGGCGACGTGAATGCCGTAGGACCGATCCGTCCCGCCCTCGACGATGCGGTGCAGGAAGATCACCTGGTCCTGCCACTCGCGCACGGCCACATTAAAATTCTTCACGCCCCGGAACTGCCGCGCCAGGTCCGTCAACTCGTGGTAGTGCGTCGCAAACAGCGCCCGGCAGCGCACGTCCGAGGCAATGTGCTCGGCGATGGCCCACGCCAGCGACAGCCCGTCAAGTGTGCTGGTTCCCCGGCCGATTTCGTCGAGGATCACCAGCGACCGGTCGCCGGCGTTGTTGAGAATGTTGGCCGTCTCGGTCATCTC
>JBEKVL010000081.1:0-12959 GCA_049514055.1 Tepidisphaeraceae bacterium
CGGCTCGGCTGGGACCAGCTCGACGTGCTGCTGGTCAGCGGCGACGCGTATGTCGATCATCCATCCTTTGGTATCAGCCTGCTGGGCCGCTGGCTCGTTCATCACGGCTACCGCGCCGGCATCGTCGCACAGCCGCGCTGGACGACTCCGGAGGACATCCTCCGCATGGGCCGGCCGCGGCTTTTCGCCGGCGTCTCGGCCGGGGCCATGGACTCGATGCTTGCCCACTACACCGCCTTTCGCAAGAAACGCAGCGACGATGCCTATACGCCCGGCGGACTGGCCGGCGCCAGGCCCAACCGCGCGGCCATCGTCTATTCCAGCCTCGTCAAACAGGCATTCCCGAAACTGCCGATCGTTCTCGGCGGCATTGAAGCGTCGCTGCGTCGCATCACGCACTTCGACTTCTGGACGGACAAACTCCGTCGCTCGATCCTGCTGGATGCCAAGGCGGATCTCATCCTCTACGGCATGGCCGAGCGGGGCATACTGGCCGTTGCCGAACGCTTGCGCGATGCGGCGGACCGGTCGGAGGTTCCGACAGACAGGAATGTCCGTCCTGGCGGGGCGGCGGTGTTGGCCGATCCCTCGATCCCCGGCGCGGCATACATCGGCCAGGAGTCCGCTCTCCCCGCCGGCGTGCCGGTGATCCACCTTCCGTCGCACGAGGAGATGCTGGCCGATCCGAAACGACTTATGGCCGCCACCCTGGCAATGGAACAGCACGTTCACCATGCCAATGCCTTCGCGGTGCAGCGAGTTGAGGGCAAGTCACTGATCCTCACGCCGCCCCGGCCGCTTGACAACGGGGAACTCGACGAACTGTACACCCTGCCCTTCACGCGTGAGCCGCATCCATGGTATGACAAACCCATTCCCGCGGCCGACATGATCCGCTTCAGCATCAACAGCCACCGCGGCTGTGCCGGCGGATGTTCCTTCTGCACGCTCGCCTCGCACCAGGGCCGGACGATCCGCTCCCGCAGCGCGGCGTCGATTCTCAAAGAGGCAGAGGCGATGGCGCGGCACCCGCGGTTCACCGGCAGTATCAGCGATGTCGGCGGCCCCAGTGCCAACATGTGGGGCGGCCACTACTCCGACGATCCCGCCCACTGCCGCCGCGCCAGTTGCCTCTTTCCCTCCGTGTGTCCCCATTTCGCCGTCGACCAGATGCGTATCGTCGAACTGCTCCGGCAGGTCCGCACGGTGCATGGCGTGAAGCACGTACGCGTCGCCAGCGGCGTCCGGCACGACCTGGCGCTCAAGGATCACGAGTACATCCGCGCCCTGGTCCGCGAGTTCGTCGGCGGCCAACTCAAGATCGCCCCGGAGCATCTTTCGGATGAGGTGCTCCGCCTGATGCGCAAGCCCGGCCCCAAGGCGTTCGAGGAGTTCCTCGACGTCTTCGCCGGCGAATGCGAGGCCGCCGGCAAGGAGCAGTTCGTCATTCCCTACCTGATCTCGGCATTTCCCGGCTGCACGACGCAGCACATGCGCCAACTGGGCCAATGGCTCACCCGGCGCGGCTGGCAGCCGCAGCAGGTGCAGTGCTTCATTCCGTTGCCTGGCACCGTGGCCGCCGCGATGTACTACGCCGGCATCGACGCCTCCGGCCGCCCCATCCCCGTCGCCCGCAGCGATGCCGAGCGACTACAAATGCACTACATGCTTTTCCCCAAGGACCGCAAGTTCGCAGTACCGCCTTCCGGCGGGCTCCCCCAACGGCGTCGCAAACACCCAGGCCTGTAGAGCTTGGAACCGCTTTGCGTGTCGGGCTTGGCGATCGACAAGTCCGGGCCCTCACGAGCCGCGGAAGATCCTCGCCGCGTGCGGAAGCAGCAGGGCGACGAACGCCAGCCCGGAATAGCGGTGTATCTTGATCAGCAGTTCCTGCCCGTGGGTTCCGAGCAGCGGGAGCATCGGCAGCGCGGCGGCGAACATCACGACCGCGCCGGCAATCAGAGCCAGCCAGAAGAACACGACCGACATCGGACATCCGGGGTGCGTTCCCTCGCTGCAGCACTTGCCGGAGGCATTGCCCTGCTCCGGGGCGCATTCCTTGCTGCAACAACTCCCGCCGAGACTCGGGCACATGAACCGGTCGGCGGCCGACAGGGCGAAGCCGGCGAGGCCGATGGCAAAGAGCGGGGCCACGGTGCAGTGCAGCATGAGAGCCCAGCCTTCGACGTGCTCGCCCTTGCCGATGACCGAGCCCAGACCGGTGATCGCGAGGCCGACGGTGCCGAGGAGGATCATGGCGTACAGGAGTTTCTCGATCCAGGTCAGAAGCCGCGGCGGGCTGGGATGGCATCTCTTTCCCAGCGCGGCGAAGAACAGCAGGGCGGCGCCCGCGAGAACGACCATCGCCCCGACACGGAAGTTGCCGGAGATGGCTGAACAAAGGATATGAATATTTGTTGGGCTCATTGAAGTCTCCAGGGTTTCTGCGCGGTCACTGTTTGCATTCGCACTTCTCGTCGCCAGGGCAGCCGCCTCTGTCGCGGCAGGAGCCGCCGTCGCAGCAGCAACCGCGGCCGCCGCGGGACACCACGCCCCGGGCAAACCAGGCGAGTATCACGAACGTAACCAGCCCGCCGCAGAGGAGGATCAGCGTCTTGAACGCCGTGCGGCCGAGGAACGACAGGGCGAACATCTGGTGATAGGTCGCGTCCAGCCCCGCCATCTCCGTCATGGCGACCGCCGTCGCGCTGCCGGGTTTGATCGGGCCGACCGGCGTGACCGAGCCGGCGAGTATGGGGCTGCCCTTGCTGTGGCAATCGGTGCAGCCGCGTGCGCCCAGCGACAGCCCGGCGCCGCGAACATCGTGGGCAAACGGCCAGGCGTACGGCTTGGCCGCGCCGGCCAGTGCGGCGGACTTGGCAAGTTTGCCGTCGCTGCCAAGCGTGTAAACGTCGCCGCCGCTGACGTAGACCGGCTCGCCCGGTTGCTTGCCGGCTTTGAGTTGGGTGAGGATCTTGACGACCTGCTCATCGGTCAGCGGAGCGGCGGCCGCCTGACTCATGTAGTCGGAAAGCTGAGTGAGCCCCGCCTTGGCGGTCTTGCCGGCGGCGATCACCTGCTTCGGCGGGATCACGGCCACGGTCTTGCCATCGGACATGCCAAAATAATTCGGCCAGACCATCTTGTGGGGCGCGAGCTTGCCATCGTGCCCTTTCATGAAGACCGGCCAGGCAATGCGCGGCAGCGAATTGGGCAGGCGGTTCGGGTTGTCCATGCCCAGTTGATGCGCCATCGAGGTTTGTACCAACTGCGGCCGATCGCCCGGCCACGGACCCGAATGACACGTCGTGCAGGCGATCTTCTCGAAATGCACCGGCGGCAGGCCGATGTGCCTGGGGACGGGAGCGGCCAGGTGGCCGCCGAGAGCCATTTCCGGCGTCGTGGCGCCGGAGTTGCCCAGATGGCAACCCTGGCAGGTGAGGCTGGACTTGGCCGGGTCTTCGTAGAGATAGCCGCGGGCAACATCGTGTTCGATGCCGTGGCGGTGGCAGTCGGAGCAGTTCAATCCCTTGGCCATGTGAATGTCGCCGTCATGGGCCCAGCGCGGCGGGACGTTCTTCACATCGCCATCGGCCTGCGAGAAACTCGTGTGGCAGAAATAGCAACGATTGTTGGGCGGGCGGCGGACGACGTCGAAGTTCACCTTGCCCTCTTCGTCGAAAGCCTCGGCGTTGTAGGTCAGTCGCGGCGGCTTGGCGTCTTCATCCTCGTCCTCGCCCGATTTGCCCAGGGAAGCGGCCGAGTTGACCACATGACCGAAGCCCATGGCCACCGTCGGCGCCCAGCGGAAGTTCTGCATCCGCATGATCTCGACGCCGCGCTCAGTGGCGTCGTGACGGTTTTGCGAGGAGTGGCAGATGAGGCAATCCACCTCAATCCGGCCGGTGTAAGCCCAGCGCTCGGCCGGCGGCCCGGCGGGCTTCGTGGCCGGCTGCGGTGTGGCGGGGGCGCGGGCTTCGGACTGCGGAGGAGTTCCGAAACTGCCGCCGGGCATGTGGCGGCCGAAAAGCTGGGCCATATCCCAGTCGGTCAGGCCGGCCTGGGAAGGTTTGAAGGCGCCGGGCCAGTCGCGATACGACAGGGGCAATACCGTCCGGGTCGAGGGATCGACGTAGATCCACGGCTCGCCGTTGCGGCCGGGTTTGGCGGCCTTGTCCATGGCATTGAAGTGCCAGCCGTGGGAGATGAAGACGGTGGGATGGCAGGACGCGCAAGTCTGGGTCGGCGAATAAGGCGGCGCGCCGGCGTCCCGGCCCTTGGCGTCGGGCTTCTTGGCCGCGAGCGTCTTGGGATTGATGTCCATGCCGCCTTCGTCCTTGAGGCCGATGCGATGGACGAAGATGGCCCTGGAGTCGGCCTTGCGGTTCTTCTCGCCGCCGATATCGGCGGCGAAGCACGATGACGCGCCGATCAGTGCGATCAGCGACAATGTGATAAGTCTTTTCATGGCAGTTCTGCGGATAATACCATCCGATTCGGGTTCCATTGTAATGGATCGAAGAAAAAGTCGATCAAGGGTTCAGAGGTTCAAAGGTCGGAGGGTGAGAGGCTTGCAAAAAAGTGTGTTAGGGTTCCGATTTTCTGGAGAACCCCATAAGGTTCTTTTTCATAAGGAAAAGTGAAGAAGAACCTCGATTTGTCCCAAACCGGTCCCAGGTGGGGCGCGGCCGGGGCGAAGGTGTGGGAGGTGGCAAGTCGGGCGATTATAGATGATGTGTTAACTATCATGGGCGTGTAATATATGGAATACGTTAGGGTGTGTCAATGGGGTAATGAAAGGAATTTGAAGAGGATTCTCACGCAGAGCCGCGGAGCCCGCAGAGAATACAGACGAGGGGCTCTGTCTTCTTTGCGCCCTTGGCGCCTTGGCGTGAGATCATCTGCTCCTGCTTCCGGAAAGCCCGGAAGAAGGTGATCCGCAGATTGCGCAGATTGACGCAGATTTGATGCCGGGTCTGAAAATCTGCGTTACTCTTCGTCGATTGCGGATCAGTGTCTTGCCTTTGATTCGGGCGGAAGAAGAGGATTGGACACAGAGGCGGATGAGGGCACAGAGATCGGCTTGGACGATGAGGTCGCGGTTGGGAGGTGGAGCCGGTGGCGTCGGAGGTGAGGCGGGCGAGGGGTCGCGGTAATAAAACGAACATGTCCCCTTCCGCAGGTGGGGCATTGCTGGGGCGGTGCCCGGAGTGCGGGCGTGTGACCGACGCTGACACGGGGAAATGAGACGGCGGAAAGGCGAAACGGGTCAGGTGCGATTGTTTCCTTCACTTCTTTGCCTCATACCCTTTTCACAGCCGGCGGAGGATGTCGGGGAAGATGGCGCCGCCGTGTTGATTGGAGTGGCCGCCGTCGCCCCAGGCGTGGTTGAGCTGGTAGCGCGGGCCGGGGCGGCGGCCTCGTCGGCCTTGGTGTTGGCGAATTCCAGGGGGGAGAGCATCTGCTGGTTGGAAAGGAACCAGTTGCCGTGGTCGCCAGAAGCCGATTAACCTTCACACTCGAAGAGTTCTCGCGGCAGGCGCGATTGGCGGATCACGGACAGAAGCGTGCCGACACGGAGTTCGTCGTGATCAGGTACGGGAACCGTAATGGTGGTATCGGCCAGCGCAAGTTGCATGATGCGATGGCGTCCCTTCTGCCGCACGAAGCGAAAGCCATGTTCCTCAAGGATTCGGCAGGCGTCACGTCCGGACATGCGGCGCAGTTTAGGCAACGTTGATCTCCATGCTCTCAACGTAGCGTTCGGAGGTCATCCGTGAGTCGATCTCGCTGGGACTGGCGACTTCGAGGAACCCCTCAACGGCCTCTGTCAGATTGCGGCGGGCTTCCTCCCGCGTATCGCCCTGGCTGGCGATATCGAGTTCGGGACATAGCGAGACATAGCCGTTGCCTTCGCGTTCGATGATGGCCGTGAACGTGACTCGTTTCATAATGGGGAGTGTATGCTTGAGACGGTGCGAAGAGCAAGCGATTCTTCGCCTCATACCCCTTCCACAGCCGGCGGAGGATGTCGGGGAAGATGGCACCGTCGTGTTTGTTGGTGTGGCCGCCGTCGGCCCAGGCGTGGTTGAACTGGTAGCGCGGGCCGGGGCGGCCTCGTCGGCCTTCGTGTTGGCGAATTCCAGGGTGGAGAGCATCTGCTGGTTGGCCAGAAATCCGGGACTCCCGGTGACGTGTGCGGCAAAAAAAGCCGAGCTGGTGTTCGGCGTTCCCAGGATGATTCCAGCGTTTGCAGCCCTTCCCGGAATCATGGGCACGCCCATTGGCGAAACGCGCATAGCGGCCGAAAAGAACGTCCCTCCAGTCCGCGGACTGGAGGGACAGGATGCAGTGCTATGAAGCGACAGACAGGAATGTCTGTCCTACCGGCCATTCCATGACAGACAGGAACGTCTGTCCTACTGTCAGAGCAGCGGCGTCTTGCCGGGGATCGCGACCGGCGGCACGGGGAACGGGCCGAACTCGAGCTTCTCGGGAATGAGGCTTTCCTTCGAGTCGACCGAGACGTGTTTCCAGGTGACCAGCTTGCCGGTGTACGCGGCCATGCGGCCCATGATGGCGGCCAGGGTGCTCTCGCAGCACTCCTTGCCTTCATTCAGCGGCTTGCCGGCGCGGATCGAGTCGATGAAGTCCTTGTGCTCAAGCACGTAGGGGTTGGTTTCCTCGTCCTCGGGCGGCTGGTACTTGTAGAGCGGGGCCTTTTCGCCGTACATCTCGATCATGCGCTCGCAGGTGGCATGGCCTTTGGCGCCGAAGACGTGCTCGCTGATGCGGCTCATGGTGTTGTTCGTCTGGCGGCACATCGAGTTGAACTTGGCGCCGTTGGGGAACTCGTATTCGATGGCGAAATGATCGTAAATGTAGCCGAACTGCGGGTCGGTGCGGGCCTGGCGGCCGCCGACGCCGAAGCAGTATTTGGGAGGCCCGCCCATCACCCAGCAGGCCACGTCGATCTGGTGCAGGTGCTGTTCGACGATGTGATCGCCCGACAGCCAGGTGTAGTAGAGCCAGTTGCGAAGCTGAAATTCCAAGTCCGACCACTCGGGCTGGCGGAGCTTGGACCAGAGTTCCTGGTCGAGCCAGTAGCCCTGCATGGCCAGAATCTGGCCAATGGCGCCGTCGTGGATACGTTTGATGACCTCCATGTAGCCGCGGTGGTGGCGGCGCTGGGCGCCGGCCAGGACGCCGATGCCCTTTTCCTTCGCTTTTTCGGCCGAGACCAGGATTTTGCGGCAGCTCACCGGATCGACGCCGAAGGGCTTTTCCCCGAAAACGTGCTTGCCGGCATTGACGGAGGCCTCGATGATCATCGGCCGGAACGCCGGGGGCGTGGCGGTGATGATGTAGTTGGCATCGGTCTCGAGGACTTTCTTATAGGCATCCCAGCCCGAGAAGGCGCGGTCGCCGAGGTCGAACTTCTCCTTGGGGCGGTCCTTGAAGAGTTCCTTGGTCTCGGCGATGCGATCGGGGAAGAGGTCGCCGATGGCGATGACCTGCACGTTCTTGGCCGCCTCGATGGCGTTGCCGCAGGCGCCGCGGCCTCGGCCGCCGCAGCCGATCAGGCCGATCTTGATCTTGTCGTCGCCGGCCGCGTGAACCGCCGGGACATTCATGCAACCCACGGCCGCCACAGCCGCCGAGGCTGCCGCCGACGTTTTAAGAAAGCCGCGACGTGATGTAGTCTGCTGAGTCATCGGAGTGTTTCCTTTCTGAGTGCTGAGTTGATAGTTAATAGCTGATGGTCGATAGTTGGCAGGTTTCCGCGTCCGCTGAAGCGGATCCTACGCGACTGTTCCTTCCACCTTTTTTCTTTTACCTTCCGACAATGTTGGTTACTTCTTGTCCACCACCACCCGGAATCCGACGAACTTGCCGTCGGAAAGCCACCATTTGCTCTTGGGGTCCTGCGGGTCGCGCACGTTCCAGCTCTTCATCTGTTTCTGGCGATAGCTGGGGGACAGGTCTTCCAGCTTGCTCTTCCACGAGCCGCCGGCCGCCACGGGGTTGGTCAAGGGATCCTCGCCCGGATCCAGCACCCACTCGGCAACGTTGCCGAACATGTCATACAGGCCATAACCGTTGGGCTTGAGCTTGCCGGCCGGGTGCGTCTGGCCATCGGGGAAGTCGTCGCTCGCGGAATTGTCGGCGTACCAGGCCATGGCCTTGATCTGCTCGGGTGTGAACGTGTCAGCACCGCCCTTGGCGGCCCATTCCCACTCGGCCGACGTCGGCAGCCGATAGGTCTTGCCCGTCTTGCCGCTGAGCCATTCGCAATACTTCACAGCGGCCTGGCGAGTCGACGCCAGCGCCGGGAAACCCGCCTGACCAAAGTTGAACGTCGGGCTCTCGTATGGCTTGGATGGGCGCACCTTGGCTTCGATCAGCCGGGTCGCTTCTTTGCGATCGGCGATGTCCCGGGCATTGTAATAGATTTCGTAGGTGTCCCAGGTCGTCTCGGTCTTGGCCATGAAGAACGGCTTGACGATAACATCTGTGGCCTCAGCGTCCTTGTTGGCCTTGAATCCCTTGAGCGTACCGCCCGGGATCTCCACCATGTCCCAGGTCACCGTGGTGCCGGGGCTGTCGGGCGTGGGTGGAAGTTTGTCGGTGAACCCCTTGGCGTCCTGCCCCAGCGCCGCCCCGGCCGGGACAAACGCGAGCAAAGCGGCGAACCATTTCAACTTACGATTCATTTGAAGACTCCTAAATGCACGTGCCTGCAACCGATCCCGCTTCCCGGCTAGACAGAGCAAGAACCCCTGATAACGAACCTCTCGTTATCTCGCGGATATCGTCCATCCCTGCCAGTCGGCCATCGTTGGCCGGGCGGTGAATCCCGCCGAGTATAAGTACAAACGAGCGGATGGGAAGTTGAATGAATCGGCATAGTCGTTGCGGGTGTGTCTGCCTCAAGAATGGCCGCACGCGGCCCGGAGGAGGCGTGACCGGGGTCTGTTCATCCGGCCTCGTTCTTCATCGCTGCCCCGTTCGCCCCGCTGCACCCGCCACCCGCTATCCAACACCAACCCGCTCCAACGCCGGCGTCCAGAGATTAGGCAAAAACAGACCGAATCATCCTGTTTGCCCAGAACGCGCGCAGATTCAGCCTCGTTTCGGCTCATATTTGTCAATCTCATTATGTACGTATGTGCCTATGGCAACATGACTTGGCGGTGACAATGACAAGCAGATGGCAATCCCAATCACGGCACGCGGGTTGTTACGGGACAGCCTGATCTCGTATGGGTGTCCGCGCGCCCGCATGGGAGCCTGGGTTGATTGGTCGACCGCCGATGTTCCGACCCAGGCCGTCCGGGATTGCAGTCGCCCGAAAGGAACCAACCATGCTCCGTCGCCTGGCCGCGTCCAAGCGGACGCTCGTCGCTGTTGTCTTCGCGTCCATCCTGGCCGTCGCTGGGGCATTCTCGGCATGCGCTGCCAACGCCGATCCGGTTGGCATCGGGACCGTCAAAGACATTTCCTCCGGCGACACCGCGTGGATTCTGGTCGCCTCCTGCTTGGTGTTGATGATGACCGGGCCGGGGCTGGCACTGTTCTATTGCGGCCTGGTCCGGCGCAAGAACGTCCTGGCGACCATGATGCAGAGTTTCTTTCTCATGGGCGCCGTCAGCCTGGTGTGGGTCGTCGTCGGCTATAGCCTGGCGTTCGATGTCGGCACGGGTTTCATTGGCGGCTTCCGCTTCGTGTTCCTGCGCGATGTCGGGGCCGCCCCGTGCGAGTACGCCTCCACCATTCCACACACTCTCTGGGTGACCTATCAGATGATGTTCGCGGTCATCACCCCGGCGCTGATCTGCGGCGCGTACGCCGAGCGCATGAAGTTCTCGTCAATGCTGCTCTTCTCCACCCTCTGGCTGCTGGGCATCTACTGTCCCGCGGCCCACATGATCTGGGGCAAGGGCGGCTGGATGAACGCGTTCAACCCCCACGCGATTGTTCCCGTGCTCGATTTTGCCGGCGGCATTGTGGTTCATGCGACCTCGGGCATCTCGGCCCTGGTGTGCTGCATGATGCTCGGCCGGCGCCGCGGCTACGGCGAGATCCCGATGGCGCCGCATAGCGTCGTGTTGTCTGTGATCGGTGCGGCCCTGCTGTGGGTCGGCTGGTTCGGCTTCAACGCCGGCAGCGCCCTCAAGGCCGGCGAACTGGCGTGCAGCACGTTCCTTGCCACCCACCTGGCCGGTGCGGCCGCCACGCTGAGCTGGACTGCCATCGAATGGTTCCGCACGGGCAAACCCACGGTGCTGGGCGCGATCTCGGGCGCCATTGCCGGGCTGGCCATGATCACGCCGGCTTCCGGATTCGTCACGCCCATGAGCGGATTGCTGATCGGCCTGATCGCCGGCGTGGCCTGCTACTTTGCGGCCACCTCGCTCAAACAGACGATGGGCTACGACGACAGCCTCGACGTCTTCGGCGTTCATGGCATTTCCGGCATGCTCGGCCCGATTCTCGCCGGGGTTTTCGCCGTCAGCACCATCAACGGCAAATCAGGCCTGATCGATGGTCACGCGGCTCAGGTGGGCTATCAGATGATCGGCGTCACCGTAGCCATCGTCATGTCGGTTGTCGGAACCTTCGTGTTGATGCGGCTGACGCAAGTGGCCGTCGGCCTGCGCGTGGCGCCGGCCGAGGAATTCAACGGTTTGGACATCGTGCTCCATGGCGAGTCGGGCTACAACCTCGAGGACGATGCGTTCACGGTTGGCTCGGAGATGGCGGTCGAAGAACGAGAGGCGAAGTCGCTGCAAGCAGTCAGCCAGACGGCGAAAGCGTAGCCGTATACTGCAATGCCATTTGAGCCGCCATGGAGTAGCCACTTGGCACCCCAGATCCCGACAGTTGTTCCCGCGCGGGTGCTCACGTCGCGGGCTGACATGTAGCGCCGCTGACGGGGCTGGAGCCGCCGATTACGCGTCACTTTCCGATGCACGCCAGTTTCGTCAACGTGCGGAAATACACGCGCCCGCCGGCCACGGCCGGGGTCGCGAATGTGCCCTCCTCAAGCTGGGTGCGGCCGAGGACCTCGAACTTCTCGCCGGCCGACAGGACGATCGCCTCGCCCTTCTTCGTAACGCAGATCAGGCGGTCGTTGACGCCAACGGGGGAAGCGTAGAAGCCTCCGCTAACGTTGGGAATCTTCTGTTGCCATTGCATCTTGCCGCTGGCCAGTTCGACGCAACTTACCTGTCCCGCATCCGTGAGCAGAAACACGCGCGGGCCGACGATCAGCGGCGTCGGGACGTACGGCGCGGTCAGGGTCTTGATCTGCCAGGCCAGTTCGGCCTTGCCGTCGGGTGTGTTCGCCGGGATCGCGGCCGAGAGGACGCGATTACTGGCGCCCTCGCCGCAGTTGCCCAGGACAATGCCGGCGCCGGCCACAGGTGATCCCACCGAGCGGAACGGCAACGCATCAGGCAGGGTCCACAGACGGCCGCCCGTTTCCGCATTGAGGGCGAGTATCCCTTCGGTGCGGTTGGTCAGGATGATCTGCGGCGGCTGGCCGGGTGACTCGTACACGCACGGGGTTGATGAGGCCGCATTGTCGGAAAAGTGGGCGGTTTTCCATTTTGTCTGCCCGGTCTTGTGGTCCACGGCGATGACGAAGCTGGCGTTGGCGATGTCCTGGTCAACGGACATGACGACAGTCCGGCGAATCACGATCGGTGACGAGCCGTTCATGTGTTGCGACTTGAATGGGCCTAGATTCACCGACCAGAGGTCTTTGCCTTCGTGGTCGAGGGCGGCGAGCGTGTACTTCTCGGGGTCGAGCCAGGCGACGTAGACGCCTGATTCGTCGACCGCGGGCGTTGCGGTCGCGGGGTTGTTCTCGCCGTGGTGGCGGTAGGGTTTGAGCGGGAATTCACGTTGCCAGAGCGTCTTGCCGGAGGTGGCGTCAAGGCAGGTGAGAAATCGCTTGCCCGCGGCCTCGTCGGCCGAGGCGACGAACACGCGGCCGTCCCAGATGGCCGGCGAGCCATGCCCCGTGCCGGGAAGATCGACGCGCCAGAGCCAGTCCTTCGCCGTCCAGTGGTTGGGCATTTGCGGAGCCTCGCCGGTTCCCTGACCGTTGGTTCCGCGGAAACGCGGCCAGTTGTCTCCCCTTGCGGGAAGGCAGAACAGAAGCAGCCCACACACGAGTCCTGCGGCCGATATCGAGCGGGTTTGCGGCTTTGACGAGTTGGCCATGGACGCTGAACTTACGAGGGGAGCGTGAGCTTTGCAATCGTGATCTTCGGGTACTTGTGATCTTTTCGGATATCTCTATTCTCCGGGCGTCCGGCAGGGTATCATCCTGTGCGAACCGAACCGAAATCGGAAGAGTTGTCCGTATGAATGTCTCTTTTGCATTGTCTCGCCGCGGATCGTCCTGGCCCGATATCCTCGCTGTCGTGGCCGTGCTGGGGATCCTCACCGGCATCACCGTGCCCATGATGCTCTCGGCCCGCCTGCACGCCTCGCGTGCCCGTTGCACCGACAATCTACGCGAGATCGGGCAGGCCATGACCAAGTATGCGGAGATCAACCACGGCCGGCTGCCCAGCACTCGCCCCGGCATCGGCCCGATGGCCACGCCCGATGTCTCCAACAGCGGATACGCCGCGGCCGACCCCTTCGGCGAAGACGGCCCCGGCCCGAACAATGTGCCCGCGGCGATGTTCCTGCTGGTTCGCCATGGTCTGCTGGATTCCACGGCGTTCATCTGTCCCGGCAGCATCGGCCAGCCCGACCGCTTCGAGGGCAAGGAGGCGCGCCAGCGCTCCAACTTTACGGACGTGCAGCTCAACCTCACCTACGCCATGCAGAATCCCTACATGGATGACTCGGTGGTGGCGGGTGGTTTCGAGTGGCGGCTCAGCCTTGGAACGGATCTCGTCCTTGTGGCCGACCGCGGTCCGGACAGCCGGCTGCTGAAG
>JBEKVL010000082.1:0-12756 GCA_049514055.1 Tepidisphaeraceae bacterium
GCCACTCTGGCATGACGTGGCGTGCCTCATCCCAAAGCGTCTGCAATTCCGTGGGAATCATGCCGGTTCGCCAGAGTTCGGTACGAGCCCCCGCCAGCCGGATAATTGAAGCCCGGCAATGCCCGTGGCCTGGCCCCGAAACGACGTTCCCATTGGGATGCTCGTCAGGCGGTGGCGTCGTGTGCCGCCGAGCGGCTGGCTTTCGCCGTCACTTACGCGAACAGGGCCTCAATCGGCTTGCCCAGCCCATCGCGGGTGACATAGAACGGCCGGCCTTCGATCTCATACGCCAGCCGGGGTGAGATTCCCATGGCACGATAGAGCGTTGCGTGGAGGTCCTCGATCATCACGCGATCCTTGATGGTCTTGCAAGGTCTCTCGTCCGCCGTTACCCCGTGCAGGTGGCCGTGTTTGATGCCGCCGCCGAACAGCAGGACCGACCCGGCATCCGTGAAGTGGCGGTGCATGCCGTAGAACTGCGGTGCCTGGAGCTTGTCGGGCACGCGCACCTGGTCACGCACACGATTGGTGTCCTTGCCCTCGATCAGCGCATCCCGGCTGAATTCGCTGGCCAGCACGATGAGCGTCCGTTTAAGCAATCCCCGCTCTTCCAGATCCAGCACCAGTTGCGCAATCGGCGCGTCGATCATCGCCTTCATCGCCGCAGCCCGTGTGTGGCCGTTCTCGTGCGTATCCCAATTGAGAAACGGGATGTACTCTGTCGTTACTTCGATGTATCGCGCGCCCACTTCCGCCAGTCTCCGCGCCAGCAGACACCCCAGCCCGAACCGTCCGATCGTCTGGCTTTCGTACGACCCGTCGCGGCCCTGCGCCGCGTTGAGCTTGGAAACATCAAACCCGGCCGGCACATACTTCGCCACAGATTCTTTGGGCTCCAGCGACAGATCAAATGCTTTGGCGGCCGGAGAACTGAGGAGGCGGTGGGCATTGTCCATCGACCGCAGAAACGACTCGCGCTGGTAGGAACTGGCCTGCTGGCCGATGGGGTTGGCATCGAGCAGTTTTTTGTAGAAGCTGTTGCGGTTCTCGAACCGACCCGGCGTCATGCCCGTGGGCGGCCGTACGGCGCTGGCCGCATCCTGCGGAAAGGGAATGTTGAACGGCCCGTACTCGCTGCCCAGGAATCCCGCTGTCGTGAACGCCTTGACCTCCTCGCTCTCGCCGACGTCAAAGCGCTGGCCGATGTTAATGAACGCCGGTATCGCCTCGTTCAGCGAGCCCAGCGTTCTGGCCATCACCGCCCCGATGTGCGGCGCGGCCACACTCTGCGGCGGTGCGTAGCCAGTATGCCAATGATACTGGTGCCGCGAGTGCAGGATGAACCCCAAGTCGGCCGCGGTGTAAGTCCGGATCAGCGCTCCCCGGTCCATCACCGCACCAATCTTCTCCAGCCCCTGCGAGAACTTGATGTTGTCGACGGCCGTGTCGATCGCCGGGAACGTGCTCAGCAGGCCCTTGGGTTCCATTCCCTTCTCGTACGGCAGGTAGTGCTTTGGGTCGAACGACTCGGTGCTCGCCATGCCTCCGGCCATCCACAAGACGATCACCGTGTCCGCGGTCGGCGTGATCTTCCCTAGCGGTGGGGCAGCGCACAACTTGGGCTCCCGTGCGGCCAGCGACGCCAGCGTCGCGGCCGACGCTGCCCTCAAGAAATCCCTGCGGCTCAAAGTTTGGCGCGTCATAGGTCGGGTCCTACTGAATGAAATCAAACTCCGGCAACATCGTCATCACCCACAGGAAATCCGCCGCGCCCTCTTCCGTCACCGGTTCGCCGAGCATCTCGCGGGCCAGACGAAGTTCGGTCGCCGAGGGCACACGGCCGAGCGTGTGTAGGTATATCTCCGTGATCCACGCATGCGGATCCTTCCCGGCTGGGACAACCAATTTGTGTGCCGTCCGTTTCAATCGCTCGTTCAGCGACTTTCCGTGCGTCAACTCCAGTGCCCCAAGCGTTGTGGCCGCCGTCAGACGGCTGGTCATCACCTGCTCGCGGTTGGGCCGGTCCAGCGCCAGCATCAGCGTATCCGCACCCAGCAGGGACGCCCGAATATGTCCCGGTTGCGCGGCCGTCGATATCGCCTTATGCAACGGGTCTACCAGTTCAATCGGTTCGTTGGCGAAGTCGTTCCGCGCGATCGGCGGCAGGGCGGGTCCTTCGTCGACCGGCGCAACCCCGAGCGGCAGCGCGATCGCCGGCAGCCATTCATCGTCCTCGTATCCTGTCTCTCGCCAACTCCCCTCCGGCGCGCGCAACACGCGCCACGAGTCGTCGGTAACGACGTCACGGCATTGCCCATCTGCTTCCTGCATACGCAGGAAGAATCCGACGCCACTCACCGCATTCAGATGGTTGCGCGATGCCGGGTACTGTTGTGCTTCCGCATCATTGAGGTTTTTTGCCGTGTGGCTGCTCACCTCTAGCACGATCACGTTGTTGCCGACCATCAGGTTCGGCCTGACGTCGAGAAGAGCAATCCGGCCGCCTCGTTCACCATCCGACCGAACTCCGCGGACGGGCTTGCCGTTGACATGGACCGAGGCTCCCTGACTCGCGGCCAGTGCCGCGTACGCCTCGGCTGGCACCTTGCCCAAGGTGAACCGCTTACGGAATACGACGGTGTGGCGCGGCAATAGATCGGCAGCCTCCGCCGCTGCCGCGACGTCCGATCTGGCTTTGGCCTGTGCGGCCATCACTTCCCTGACCGCCGCGGCCTGACCCTGTTCCACGGGCTGGTCGGTCCAGATCCACCTGGGAATCGAAATCGGGTTCGTCGTCAGCCCGGCGGCGGCAAAGTCGATGTCCAGGGTATCGGGGAACCGAGCCCATTCGTCCGACAGGCCGCTCAGGGCATCGCAGAACTGCTCCGCCGTCAGCCGCCGCACTTGGGGTCCGCGAAATAGGTAATCCTTCTGCGGTGTCGCGGCGTCCGTCGAGCGCAGTTGATAGGCTCGCGAGGTCATGATCACCTCAATCGTGTGCTTGAGGTCATACCGATGTGCCACCAGATCTTCCGCCAGCCAGTCGAGCAGGTCCGCGCTCCACGCTGGCTTGTCCATGTCATCCAGCGGCTCGACCAGGCCGCGCCCGAGCAACTTCGCCCACAGCCGGTTCACAATGGTCCGCGACAACCGGCCGTTCTGCCGGCTCGTGAGTACGTGCGACAGTTGCTTCATCCGCGCCGGCTTGTCCGCCTTGGGATCGATCGATCCCAATTGCGGATAGAGCGCCCGGGCCAGCGACATCTTTCCCGTCGGCTGGTCGCAGCGCACCAGTTCGAGCGGCCCGTCGCTGAACACGGCCGCCAGTCCGTAGGCGTCGGCCAGTGTCCAGTCGTTCACGAAACTGTCATGGCAGGAAGCGCACTTGAGGTTCACTCCCATGAACACTTGGGCCGTGTTTTGCGCCGCCTGCATGGGCGGCAGCATGCTCGCATTCACGGTCCCGCGCCAGATGATTCCCCGGGCGAAACCTTCGCTCTGCTTCGTCGGACTCACCAGTTCCGCCACGAACCGGTCGTAGGGCTCATTGTTCAGCAGCGCGTCGTACAGCCAACCCGAAATCTGCCGCCGTCCGCCATCGATGAAGCCTGTTCCGCGATAATCGTTGCGAAGCAAGTCATTCCAGAACGTCAGCCAGTTGTCCGCATACCCCCGCCGATCGGCCAGGAGCGTGTGGACGAGCTTCTCTCGCTTATCCCCGGCCTCGTCTTGAACAAACGAGGAGAACTGCGCCGGTGTCGGCAGAAGTCCGATTGCATCCAGATATACCCGTCGGACGTACACGCGGTCCTCCACCACCGCCGGCGCGTCGAACTTCTTCGCCGCGAAATACGCTGCCAGCAGAACGTCCAGTGGAGATTGGCCCACCCGCCCGTTGACTTCCACGACCTTCACCTTGAGATTGGCAGGTTCCGGCCGGCTGAAGGTGATTCCCGCATCCCACTGCGCGCCCTGATCGATCCACGCCCGCAGCAATCCCACCTGCCCGGCCGTCCACGCGTTGCCCTTCTTGGGCATCTTGCTGTCGAGATCGACGCCCGCAACCAGCCGAACGACGTAACTCTCTGCGCTCTTGCCCGGCACTGCGGCAGGACCGGTATCGCCGCCTGTCAAGAACGCTGCGCGCGTCTCCAGGCTGAACCCGCCTTTGGCCTTGCCTCTGGCATGACACTGAATACAGGTGGATTCAAACAACGGTTGGATGTCCCGCACGAAGTCAACGCGGCGCTCGGCCGGCCGGGGTAAGATTGCGGAATCCGGATCCGCCCGCTGTGCCCAGGCAAACACTACACATCCACACAACCCTGCGGCCGCGAAAAGTCGTTTAACCGTTCTGGGCATGATTCACGATGATAGGCCGGAGGCAAAGAAAGCTCCAAATTCCACGCGGACCAAGTTTGGATGAGGATGCCAACGACGCCGACCACTTTCCAGATCTCGGTCAAAGAGCGCATCGCCACCATCTTCCCGCTGGCGTGCGCGTGGGCAGTTCTGACCTGGCCGATGCACAACGGAGGCGTCTTCGTCGATGGCGATTCGGCGGCCAGCACCGAGCCCGTGGTGAGTGCGGCTGCCCGCTCCGGTGGCTGATAGAGTACCCCGCGAACCGGATGGGCGCCCGGCGGACATCGCGGATTCTGCCCGCCTCCTCCTGGAAGAATGGATGCCGGCCTGCTGTGGCGAGGAGCAGGAAGAACCGCTGGTGGCGGATGTACTGCATGTTCGCCAGCCCCGTCCGGTAGAGGTCGCAGGTTCAAATCCTGTCGCCCTGATTAACATAAGCCCCTGCAAAGCAGGGGTTTATGTGTTTCATGGATTCGGCTGGTTCTGGGCGGCACCCCTCAAGCACGACATTTCCAATCGGCCTTGCACTACCATTCTCGCGTTGTCAGGAACAGAATCCGCTGTTTCGGAGGACTGCCATGAGTCGCCACATAGATCGCCGTATTCCCAGGCTGCGCTTCACCAAAACGCGCGGCATTGGATGGCACGTCAACCATCGCGATCCTCAAACCGGGGTTCCGCGAAGGCATCGATTTGGAATGCTCGACCGCGCTGCGGCATGGCTCGTCAGCGTCCCGCCTCAAGTATCCGACACGCCAGCCGGTTCGGGCTCGTATAGTTGGTGACAGTGACAGCATTTACGTCGTCGATGGGAGGCCAAGGGTGGCCGAAACGTCCAGTTGCCCCTGCGCGCGGGCAAGCCCGCCGGGACGAAAGAAGACCCAGCGGGAAGAAGACAAAACACAGACAGAAGGAGACATGAAGAAGACGTGTTGTTGAATGGGGGGACGAAGACCAAGCCGAAGAAGACCTCGATCCGTAGACCGGCTGAGCTAATCCACTTTCAGAATAACGCTGACAAAAATGGTCACGCTCCACTCAACACTCAACTTTCAATCGTTTAATAATGTATCAATACTGCGAAAGTAGAGTATAATTCCTGCGACCGTTCTCTTGGCTTCTGCGGAGGCGAATAAGGTGTCTGTATCAAATCACATCGCTGCGCCGGGTCGTGTGGATGTCAGGAGTTCAGACACACTGACGACCGCCATGGAGATGCACCGAACGGGGCGGCTGGAGCCCGCCGCCAAATTGTACCAAAAGCTCTTGGCCGAGGACGAGGAGAGTTCGGACGCCCTGCACCTGCTCGGCGTTCTGCACCATCAGCAAGGGGATCACGCCAGGGCCGTGGAGGAGATAGGGCGCGCGGTGGCCCTGCGGCCGAACGTCCCGGCCTTTCATGCTAACCTGGCGGAGGCCTACCGAGCGCTGGGACAGTTCGACCGCGCCGCGGGCTGTTGCCGCACCGCCTTGCAGCTGTGGCCTGACTACCCAGAGGCACACTGCAACCTTGGCCTGGCGCTCCAAGGACTTGGACGCCACGCCGAGGCCGCCGAGCAGTTCCAGCAGGCCTTGCGGCTTCGGCCCGACTTTCCGGCCGCCCATAACAACCTCGGGAACAGCCTGCGCGAACTGTGCCAGTTTGATGAAGCGCTTGGCCACTTCCGTCGCGCCGTTGAATTGGCACCCGACTATCCCCCGGCGCGGACTAACCTCGGCCAGTTCCTTCTCGACCGCGGCCAACCAGAAGAGGCCCTGCCGCACTGCCAGGAGGCCGTTCGCTTGCAGCCCGACCTGGCCCCCGCGCACCACAATCTGGGCAATGCACTGCGCGCGCTCGGCCGCTTGGTCGATGCCCGCTCTGCCTACCTCGAGGCGATCCGGCTGGACCCGAACCTGGCCATGTCCCACGCCCATCTAGGCCTGGTCTTGCAGCAAGACGGCCAACTCAACGATGCGCTGGCCTGGCTGAAGCATGCGGTTGAACTAGAGGCAGGTAACCCTGATTTCAGGGAATACCTGGCAGACCTGTACATGGACCGGGAGGAGTATGCAGACGCCATACCTTGCTGGGAGCAAGCCGTCGCGCTGGAGCCCGGCCGCCCGTCCGCACACAGCGGACTGGGCTGGGCGCTGCAAGAGGAGGGGCGGCCGGCCGAAGCGGCTGAGCACTATCGCGAAGCGCTGCGTTTGCGGCCCGATTTCGCCGCGGCCCGCATGAGCCTGGGCGGACTGCACGAGGAGAATGGTCAGTTGGCCGACGCCGAGACGGCCTTTCGGGAAGCCCTGGAGTTGCAGCCGACTTTTGCCCTGCCCTACGCCCGTCTGGCGACGCTGCTGCGTGGCAAACTCTCGGACGCGGACCTATCGGCACTGGAGGGACGGCTCGCCGATCCGCAGTTGGCGGACGGTCCGCGCGCCCGGCTGCTGTTCGCCCTTGGCCATGTGCTCGATGGCCGCGGTGAATTTGACCGCGCCGCGGAGTGCCTCCAGTGTGCCAACGCTCTGACCCTGGAAATGGCCAAGAAGCAAAAGCGCGCGTACGTCCCGCTCGAGCACGAGCGCTTTGTGGATAAGGTGCTCGCGGGTTTTGGACCGGAGTTCTTCGCGGGCGCACATGATGCCGGACTACCCACACGCCGGCCGGTGTTCGTCTTCGGTCTCCCCCGCTCGGGCACAACGCTGATCGAACAAGTGCTGGCCAGTCACTCAGCCGTCTTCGGCGCCGGCGAGCTGCGTCTGGCTCGGCAAACGTTTGAGTCGATTCCGTCCATCCTGGGCCGTTCCGGCGCACCCTTGGCCTGCGTGCCGGATCTGGACGGCGCCGCCATTCATCGCCTGGCCGAGCAGCACCTGGAGGGGCTGCGAGTCCTGGACTCTAAACCTGCGGAGCACGTCGTCGATAAGATGCCGGATAACTATATCTATCTGGGTTTGTTGGCGGCCCTTTTTCCGCAGGCAACATTCATTCACTGCCGCCGCGATCTGCGCGACGTGGCCGTATCGTGCTGGATGACCGACTTCCGCAGCATCCGCTGGGCCAACGACACGGAGCACATCGCCTCGCGCTGCCGGCAATACCGTCGGTTGATGCAACACTGGCAGACGGTGTTGCCGGTGGCGGTGCATGAGGTCGTTTACGAGAAGCTGATCGACGACTTTGAGACCGAGGCGCGTCGCGTGCTGGCGGTGTGCGGCCTGGAATGGGAGCCGGCCTGCGGGCGGTTCCATGAAACGGCTCGCCCGGTGCGAACGGCCAGCGTGACGCAAGTCCGCGAGCCGCTGTATCGCCGGGCCCTGGCACGCTGGAAACACTACGAAGTGGCACTCGCTGACCTGTTCGCCCGGTTGCCTGTTGTTTAATCTCCCGAGCACTATGGAGTCTTGCCATGTTCTCTCAGCTCTGCTTGACCTGGCGCAAACGGCTTTTTCGCGCTTCGTTGTTTGGTCGCTGCCTGCCGATGCGATCCAGGTTGCCACGCGCCGTCAATCGCGTGGTGGAACTGTTGGAAGACCGCTTCCTGCCCAGCGTCAGCCTCAACTTCAGGGAGTTCCATGATCCCAGCCGCATCCCGGCCGGTCTGAAAGCGAGCGCATTGGGGATCCTTCCCCAGAACAACGGTACGCAATTTCCAGTCGGTTACACGCCGTCTGATCTTCAGACAGCATACGGTATCGACCAGATCAAGTTCGGCTCGGTCGCCGGGGATGGCACGGGGCAAACGATCGCGATCGTCGATGCTTACGACGACCCCGCCTTCCTCAACAGCACGAATCCCCAGTTCGCCAACAGCGACCTCGCCCAGTTCGATTCTCAGCTTGGTCTTCCTGATCCACCCAGCTTCACGAAGGTGAACCAATCCGGGCAGGCGAGCCCGCTGCCGGATACCGATCCGCGCCCCGCCGGAAATGCCACCGGCAACTGGGAGATCGAGATAGCCCTCGATATCGAATGGGCCCATGCCATCGCCCCGGGCGCCGATATCGTTCTCGTTGAAGCTACCAGTGATAGTGACAGCGACCTGTACGCCGCCGTGGCGACGGCCGCGGCTCTCCCCGGCGTGTCGGCGGTCTCCATGAGCTGGGGGGAGAACGAGTTCAGCGGAGAGACCGCGCGGGACAACACGTTTGTGACGCCAAACGGGCACCAGGGCGTCACCTTCCTGGCGGCTTCGGGTGATGCTGGCGGCTTCTCCGTCGACTCCACTGGGAACCCGACGACGACGCCCGGCATCGACTATCCCGCTGCATCGCCCAATGTCGTCGCGGTTGGAGGGACGAGCATCCAGATCAATGCCGACGGCACCTATAAAGGCGAAACTGCGTGGTCGGGGTCGGGCGGAGGAACCAGTCTCTACGAAACGGTGTCGGCATACCAGCAAGGCGTCCAAAATACCGGCTTCCGAACCACTCCCGACGTGTCATTCGATGCCGACCCCGCTACAGGCGTGGCGATTTACGATTCGTACAATGACACCGATCACAGCGGTCCCTGGGTCCAGATCGGGGGCACCAGCCTGGCGGCCCCGTGTTGGGCGGGTGTCATCGCTATCGTCAATCAAGGGCGGGTGCTGTTGGGGGGATCCAGCCTCGACGGTTCGGGCCAGACGTTGCCGATTCTCTATGCCATCTCGCAGACCGACTACCACGACATCACCAGCGGCAGCAATGGCGTCTTCAGCGCCGGGACTGGCTACGATGAGGTGACCGGCCTCGGAACGCCCCAGGCCGTGGCCCTGACGGCCGACCTGAGCACGTATGGTACTGCCAATCACATGGCGGTCACGTCCCAGCCGCCTGGCACCGTAATCGTCGGCGACAGCTTCGGAGTCGTCGTCGCGGCCGAGAATCCCGAGGGCGGCGTGGACCCGGCCTTCAATGGCACGTTGACGATCTCGTTGGCTTCCAATCCATCGGGCGCGACTCTCGGGGGAACCCTCGCGGTCACCGCCTCTGACGGCGTTGCTGTCTTCGACGGCCTGACGCTCAATCAGCTGGGCAGCGGATGCACTCTCCAGATCACCAGCTCGACCTTCCCCGCGATCACCACCAATTCCTTCAAGGTGATTTCCGACCCCACGCCCTGGCAAGGCACGTTTTACCCGGTGCCGACCGACGCCAGTCTGCGCGCCGCCATCAACACGGCAGATGGCAATGCCTTCGCGTTCAACACCATCCTTCTTTCGGCTTCTACCTACCGTGTCTCGGACACGTCTTCCGGCGGGCTCGTCATCGAGAATTCTTCTTCCTTGCCGGGCAAGACGTTGACGATCACGGGGCAGGGACAGAGCAGCTCGATCATCGGATCGGCCTTTAACTGGCATGATCGGATCTTCGAGATCGAGGGTTCCGGTGGGCAATCGTTGAACGTCATCATGCAGAACCTGACCATCCAGGGAGGCGATGCTCAAGACGGCGGAGTTCTAGGCGGGAACGACGCGTTGGGCGGCGGTCTGCTGATCGACGATGCTAACGTGAGGCTCGCGAACGTGGCGGTGCAAAAAAACGAGGCGCAGGGGGCCAACGGGTATACCGGAATAGCGGGCGGAGCACCCGGAGCAGGAGGAGCGGCCGGCGGCGCCGGCAAGAACGCCAGGGGCGGCGGCATTTACCTGGCCAGCGGTACGCTCTCCTTATTCAACGACACTGCATTGGGTAATGCCGCCAGGGGTGGTAAGGGGGGAGCGGGCGGCGAGGGTGGCGGCCAGGGCACCAAGTCCGCCGCGGCGGTCACGGGAGGTCAGGGCGGCGCGGGCGGACAGGGTGGTTCAGCCGCCGGCGGTGACATCTACGCGGCAGGCGGAACCGTCGTACTGGAGAATGATTCCTTCCGCTCCAACCAGGCCGTCGGAGGCACGGGCTGCAAAGGTGGATCCGGCGGAAGTGGAGGACATGGCAGGCCCACGGAACAGCCGCCGGCACCAGGAAAGCCTGGTGGGCTCGGAGGCGCCGGAGATCCCGGCGGCGCGGCTTGCGGAGGCGCGATCTATCTCGCCGGTGGGAGCCTCACCTTTGCGGCTACCACCTTCGAGGCAAACTCCGCGGTAGGAGGTGCCGGTGGCCAGGGCGGTGCGGGGGGTTTGGGAACCCATGCTGGTTTGCCTTCAAAGGCGATATCCGGGGGCTTGGGTACGGCAAGTCTCGCCACACTCAGTGCTGGCGGTGGTCCCGGAGGCGACGGCGGACCTGGCACCATGGGGGGCGCGGCATCGGCAGGCGGCGTGTACGTCGCGGGGGGGAGCCTCACGTTGCTCAACACTACTCTCACCTCCAACCAGGCGATTGGCGGTTCGGGCGGCCTCGGAGGCAGGGGCGGCACCGGCGGTTTGGGCACCGGCACCACCTCCCTGGGCCTTCCAATCGGCAAAACCGGCGGCCATGGCGGCACGGGTGGTCACGCAGGCTCCGGCAACGGAGGGGGAATTTTCGTTGCCGGCGGAAATGTGGTTTTGTACGCTGGCACACTGAACGCCAACGTCGCTCAGGGAGGCCATGGCGGCAATGGGGGAACTGGCGGGAATGGTGCTCTTTTAGCTCTGCTGGGTGGTGCCGGGACGTTGACAGGCGGCGGTGGTACATGGACGTCGATAGGCGGCGGTGGTATCTGGACGTCAATAGGCGGCGGCGGTGGTGGGGCAGCGGCCAACTCCGCCGGGGCAGGAGGCAACGGAGGTAATGGCGGGACAGGCAAGGCAGGCGGTCTTTACATCTCCGGCGGAGCCCTCACGTTGATTAACGCCACAGTTGCCGGCAACAGGGCCGGGGCCGGGGCGAGTGGATCGGGCGGTCCGGGTGGAAGGGCCGCCGTTACTACCTTGACTGGCGGCCCAGGAATTCCGGGGAGTCGCGGTGATGCGTACGGAGGCGGTCTCTATGTCAGCGGCGGCACCGTCAATCTCGACAACTCCACAGTTGCCCTCAACATCCAGACGGGCAGCGGCTCCGGGGACGGAGCCGTCGTTAACTCCCCGGGGACGGTCACGGCAGTAAGCACGCTCTTTGGCAACAACGGCGCCGTCGATTACTCCGGCGCCATTGCCGCGGCTGACTCGCTCTTCCAGACCACCCCCATCGATGGCACGCTTTCCGGTTCGGGCAATCTGGTCGGTGTCGATCCGTTGCTCAACTCCAATGGGCTCCAGAACAACGGCGGCCCAACGCCGACCATCGCGCTCCAAGCCTTGAGCCCGGCCATCGCTGCGGGGGCGAACCCGGAAAGCCTGTTCGCTGATCAACGCGGCTACGGCCCGCGCACTGGACCTGGCGGCACCGACATCGGCGCCTACCAGACCGATGCACAAGCCGACACGCAGGCCCCCACCGCCACGTTGACGGCAGCCGCGGTGATCACCGGCAACGCCTCCACTCTGAACCCCTACACGTTCACGATCACCTATTCGGACAATGTAGCGGTGGCGGCTGCGACGCTCTCCGACGCCGTTGTTCAAGTTCTCCCGCCCGGCTCGCGGGCGCCTATTTCCGCAAGCTTCCAAAGCACGGTTGCGGTTGGCACGGCCGATGGGATCGGGAATGCCAAGTCTTTCAGTGTGACTTACGCGATTACGCCCCCTGGTGCTTCCTGGACACCGGCCGATGATGGCAACTATACCGTCGTCCTCGGGGGCGGTACGGTCACCGACCTTGCCGGAAATCCTGTGGCCTCGGGATCCTTGGGAACCTTCTCCGTTGCACCTTTCGCGGTGACCACCACCACGGTGACGACCTCCGCCACCGGTATAACCTATCATTCGGGAACCGGCACCAACAACATCAATGGGCTTCCCACGTTCACGGCCACGGTCACCGCCACCAGCGGCGGGGTTGCGCCGACAGACGGGTCGGTGGACTTTATGGATACCGCCACTGGTCAGGATTTCGGCAATGGGATGTTCGTCAGCAGCAGCGGGCTCACCTCTACCTTCGTTTTGTCGGCCACTCAGGGGGCGACGCCTCTGACCTGGGGTGGTGCGGCTGGCTTGGGCGCCAACAATGGCACGGCCCAAACCATCACCGCCTTCTACACGGGGTCAGGTTTTAGTCCTAGCAACGGGGCCACCACGGAAACGGTCATTCCGGCGAACTTAACGGTGACTGGACTGACGGCCACGAAGGTTTACGATGGAAACAACAGTTTCGCGACCGCGAACTTCAGCGGCGGAGCTTTGTCTGGCAGCTTCGCGGTCGATGGCTTGACCTTTACCCCGGCCAATAACGGGACCGGAACGGCTTCCTCCTCAAACGCGGGTCCGGTGGGGGTGACCGGGGCCGGCTTTACCTTTGCTGGCGGCACGTTGCAGAAGGCCAATTACACGTTCGCGCAACCGTCCATAACCCTGGCATCGGGCCTGGCCACGATTACACCGCGCGCCATCACCGTGACGGCGGCGACCA
>JBEKVL010000083.1:0-12752 GCA_049514055.1 Tepidisphaeraceae bacterium
GATATCTGTCGGCGTGGGAGATTGCCAAGGCGAACATCCCGCTGAGCGAGGCGGCGGTGTCGCAGGCTCAGGCCGCAGTGCTCGGGGCGCAGGCGGCCCTGGACCGGGCCACGCGGAACCTGTCGTACTGCACGATCAAGTCGCCGGTCAAGGGCGTGATCATCGACCGTCGGGTCAACATCGGGCAGACGGTTGTGGCCAGCCTGAGCGCGCCGAGCCTTTTCCTGATCGCCAAGGACTTGACGCGATTGCAGGTGTGGGTGGCGGTGAACGAGATGGATATCGGCAACATCCGGGCCGGGCAGCCGGTGACTTTTACTGTGGACGCATTTCCCAACGTCACCTTCCGCGGCGAAGTGAACAAGGTGCGACTGAACGCGACCATGACACAGAACGTGGTCACGTACACGGTGGAAGTGAACACGGACAACAGCGACGGGAAGCTCCTGCCATATCTGACGGCCAACCTCAGTTTTGAGGTCAGCCGCAAGGCCGATGTGCTGCTGGTGCCGAACGGGGCCTTCCGGTGGGTGCCGCAGCAGGCGCAGATTGCCCCGGATGCGCGGGCGGCGTACGCCGCGAGGCGCGGTCAACAGGACGGTTCCGGCGGCGGACGCGGGCCGTCGACGCGATTGACCACGCGCTCGTCGACACGGCCATCGCGGGGCGGCGGATCGGACTTCAAGCCGGCGACGCTCTGGGTGCTCGACGGGACGTTCGTCAGGCCGGTGAACGTGCGCGCCGGCGGGACGGACGGCGCGATGACGGAGATTCGCACCATGGATCTGGACGTCGGCGCGACCATTGTCGTCGGTGAAGACCGCCGCAGTACCGATGCCAGCGCGGGCATAACCAACCCGTTTGCTCAGCAGATGTTCCGTCGTCCCGGCGGTGGCAGCGGCGGCGGTGGTACGGGCGGCACGGGAGGCACGGGCGGTCCTGGTGGAGGCGGTGGTGGTGGCGGCGGGTCACGCCAATGACGGACGAAAGGCCCTCACCCCGGCCCTCTCCCAGAGGGAGAGAGAGACAAGAGACCGGAGCAGCCATCATGGAACTTATCGAACTGAAGAACGTCTACAAGACCTACTACCTCGGCGAGGTGGACGTGCCCGTGCTCAAGGGCGTCACCTTCACCGTCGGCCGGGGCGAACTGGCGGCCCTCATGGGCGTGTCAGGCTCGGGCAAGAGCACGCTCATGAACATTCTCGGGTGTCTGGACCATCCGACAACCGGGGAGTACTGGCTGGACGGCCAGGAGATCTCCCACGCCACTGCCGACCAGCGCGCCAATATCCGCAACCGCATGTTGGGCTTTGTGTTCCAGAGCTTCAATCTGCTGGCGCGAACCAGCGCGCTGGAAAACGTGATCATGCCGCTCACCTACAGCCACGCGCACATCTCCGACAGGGAGGCCAGGCGACGGGCCATGGAACTGCTGGAGCGCGTGGGCATCGCCGACCGGGCGCATCATCAGCCATCGCAACTCTCCGGCGGCCAGCAGCAGCGGGTGGCCATCGCCCGGGCGCTGGTGAACCGCCCATCCGTGCTCTTTGCCGACGAGCCGACCGGAAACCTCGACTCGCGCACCAGCGAGGAAGTCCTGGAGATGTTCCAGAGGCTCAACAAGGAGGAAGGGATCACGATCATCATTGTGACCCACGACCCCGGCGTGGCGCGGCATACGGGACGCACCATCCGCATCTGCGACGGCCTGATTCAACTGGGCGGATCGGGCGAAATTGACAACCCCGTGCCCGCCGTTCCCGTGAGTGGAGGACATCCATGAGATTCACCAAGACCCTGCGCACGGCGTTTGTCGCCCTGCGGCGGAATGTCATGCGGGCGGTGCTGACCACGCTGGGGATCATCATCGGCGTCGGCGCGGTCATCGCCATGATGGAGATCGGCCAGGGGTCGTCGTCCATGATGAAACGGCAGATCGCCAGCATGGGCGCCAACAATCTGCTGATTCAGCCGGGCACGGCCTTCAGCGGCGGCGTCAGCTTCGGCGCCGGCAGCTCCATGACCATGAGGCCCCAGGATTGCGACGCCATCCTCCGCGAGTGCCCGGCGGTGCGGCAGGCTGCGCCGCTCGTGCGGGCCAGAACGCAGGTGGTTTATGGGGGCAAGAACTGGGTGCCGCTCTTCATCTACGGCACCACGCCGGAATATCTGGACGTTCGCGACTGGACCAATCTGGACGAAGGGGAGATGTTCTCGGAGCGCGACGTGCGCAACAGCGGCAAAGTCTGTCTGCTGGGCCGGACGCTGGTGCGCGAACTCTTCGGCGGCGAATCGCCTGTGGGCAAGGAGATCCGCGTCCAGAACGTCTCGTTCAAGGTGATCGGCGTGCTGGCCCCGAAGGGGGCCAACACTATGGGCATGGACCAGGACGACATCGTGCTGGCGCCCTGGACGACCATCAAGTATCGCGTCTCCGGAACTTCGGCACAGACGGCCAACCAGAGCGCGGCGGCTGCGAGCACGTCCACGGTGAACACGCTGAACCAGCTATACCCCGGCACGCGCGGCAACCTCTACCCGGTGCCGTCCGACATCCAGCAGGCCGACACGCCCCTGCCGGTGCGGTTTACGAACATCGACCAGATCCAGGTGGCCGCGGCGTCGGCCGGCGAGGTGCAGCCGGCGATCACGCAGATCACCGATCTCCTGCGCGAGCGGCATCGCACCCGGGCCAGTGATCCCGATGACTTCAGTATCCGTGACAACACCGAAACGGCGAGACTGCAGACATCGCAAGCAGAGACGATGACGGGGTTGCTGCTCTACGTGGCGGCCATTTCCCTGGTGGTCGGCGGAGTCGGCATCATGAACATCATGCTGGTGTCGGTGACCGAGCGCACGCGCGAGATCGGCCTGCGGATGGCGGTGGGCGCCCGCGGGCGCGATATCCTGGTGCAGTTCCTGGTCGAAGCCATCGTGCTCTGTCTGGCCGGGGGCGCGGTCGGTATCGTCGCCGGCCGCACGACCTCCTACCTGGTAACCTACTTCAAGCGCTGGCCGACCGAAACCTCGGTTGAGGCGGTCGTCTATTCGGTGCTGGTTTCGGCCGCGGTGGGCATCATCTTCGGCTTCTACCCCGCGTGGAAAGCCTCGCGGCTCGATCCGATCGAGGCCCTGCGCTACGAATGACCGCATGCACCGTCAAGGGAGATAACACACATGTCGAACAAGCCACGACACATAAGCAGGGCCAGCGTCCTCGCTGGCCTTCTTGCGGCGCTTATCTTCGGGAATTTTTGGCACGCGAGGACGGTGGCACTACTCGCCGCCGCCTACCTTTCCATCGTCGCCGGTTGCAAGGTAGGCCCCGATTTCCATTCGCCCGATCCCTCGGCGCCGGCCGGCTGGAACCAGCCGTCCACACAACCCAGCACACGCGCCACCGCGACCGCCGACCTGGCAACCTGGTGGAGTGCGTTCAACGATCCCAAGCTCGACTCGCTGATCACCCGCGCGCTGGTGGAGAACCTGGACCTGAAACTGGCCGAATCGCGAATCACCCAGGCCCGGGCCGTTCGTGCCGGACAGGTATCGGGGCTCTGGCCGTTCGTCGGCACGCAGGCGGGCGCCCAGCGAGCCCGATCCGCCGCACCCGCGGCCGGTGAGCATTCGCTCTTCCAAGCCGGGCTGGATGCCTCGTGGGAACTCGATATTTTCGGCGGCATCAAGCGCGGCGTCGAGGCCGCCGAAGCCGATATCCAGGCGGCTGTGGAAGATCGTCGCGATGTGCGGGTGACGATGATCTCCGAAATCGGCCTGAACTACATCAGTCTGCGCAGCAGCCAGCGGCAGATTGCCATCTCCAAGAAGAACTACGCGGCCCAGGAAGACACGGCCGCCGTCACCCGCAAGAAACTCGCCGGAGGCATCGCCAATCGCCTGGATGTGGTCAACGCCGAAGCCGAGTCCGCCACCACCCTGGCCAACATTCCCTTGCTCGAGTCGTCGGCGCGACAGTCGATCTACAGTCTGGCCTTGCTGCTGGGCCGGACGCCCGGCGATATCGAGGCCGAACTGTTGCCGCCCGAGCCAGACCCGTGTAATCTCGCGGAGATCCCGGCCGGGCTTCCTTCGGAACTGCTGCGCCGCCGGCCCGATATCCGCCGCGCCGAGGCGCAACTCCATGGGGCCACCGCTCGCGTGGGCGTCGCCACCGCCGATCTTTTTCCCAAGTTCTCGCTCACCGGCTCGTTTGGATTCCAGAGCGGTGAACTGCGCTCCCTGGCCAACTATGACCAGCGGGCCTGGTCCATCGGCCCGGCCGTGAGCTGGCCGCTTTTCGACGCCGGGCAGATTCGCGCCAACATCGACGTCCAGAACGCCTTGCAGGAACAGGCCCTGCTCAACTACCGCAAGACCGTGCTGACGGCCATTCACGACGTGCAGTCGGCGCTGGCCATCTGCGCCGCCGAACACGATCGCCGACGGGCCCTGCTTGCCGCCCTGGCCGCCAATGACGAAGCCGTGCGGCTCGCCCGCCGGCGATACGAGGGCGGCGAAGCGGAGTTCCTCGATGTGTTGATCGCCCAGCGTTCGCTGTACGCCTCACAACTGTCGCTGGCCATCAGCGACCAGACGTTGGCTTCGGGGCTGGTGTCGCTCTACAAGGCGCTGGGCGGCGGCTGGAACCCGGCCGAAATCGCGGACACGGTCCCTCCAACGCCGCCCACGACCCGGCCGACTGCCCAGTAGGACAGACATTCCTGTCTGTCGTGCAGTAGGACACACATTCCTGTCTGTCGAGAACTTCCGCTCTGTTTTTTCTTTTTTCTTTTTCCATTTCCTTCCAGATAGAATCTCCCCGCAAGGAAGGAACAAGCGATGATTCTCTGTATCGGAACAACACCGGCGGCGCAGCGCGTCATGGTCTTCCGCTCGCTGGCGATCGATGTGGTCAACCGGGCGGTGCAGACGCTCGACGGTTTCGCAGGCAAGTCGATCAACGTGGCCAAGGTGCTGCACGCCCTTGGCGAACAGCCGCTGGCGACGGGGTTTCTCGGCGGCGACCGCGGGGAACAGTTGCGGCAACACTTCGACGATCGCGGCATCGAGCACGAGTTCGTGACCGTGCGGGCACGCACGCGGCAGTGCATCACCGTGATCGACGAAGGCGCCGGGACGCACACGGAACTGGTCGAGGAAAGCCGGGCTGTCGAGCCGGGCGATTTTGAAAAGCTCGTCGCGATCATCCGGCGGCGCATCGGCCAGGCGCGGGCCGTGATCATGTCCGGCACGGTTGCGCCCGGTGGCCCGACGGCGCTCTATCGGCTCTGCACCGAATTGGCGCATGAGAAGGGGATTCCCGCCGTGGCCGACGCGGCGGGTGTGCCGCTGATGTCCGCGCTCGAAGCCCGGCCATCGCTGGTCAAGCCAAATCACCCTGAACTGGCGGCCACGGCCGGCCGCGCTCTGCCCGACGATGCCGCCGTGATGCAGGCCATGCGGCAGCTTTCCGAACGCGGCGCCGAGCGCGTGGTGGTGACGGCCGGGAAGAACGCGGCACTGGCGTTCGACGGCAAGACCTTCTGGCGCATTTGTCCACCCAGGGTGACCGCGCTGAACCCGATTGGCTCCGGCGACTCGTTCACGGCCGCGCTGACGCTGCGCCTGTTGCGCGGCGATGACCTTGGCGAATGTTGCCGCTGGGGCAGCGCTGCCGGGGCGGCCAACGCGCTGACCTGGATGGCCGGGGAGGTGCGGAAGGAAGATGTCGAGGAACTGGCGGGGAGAGTTAGCGTGGAGAGGATTGACAGTATATAATCGGGGCATGAGCGCCATAACCGTTCAGGATATTGAGCGCGACCCCGAGGCCTTTGTCCGGCGGCTGGAAGCGGGGGAATCGCTTGTGGTCGTGTGGGATGAATGCCCGCTGGCCAAGGTGCGGCTTTTGCCAGTGCATGCCACCCGTCTTCGCCCCTTCGGTCTGTGTGCCGAGCGATTTACGGTGCCGGCTGACTTCGACCAATCCCTTCCTGACGAGATACTCAAGGACTTTGAAGGGCAATGAGGCTACTTGTCGATACCCACGTTTTTCTCTGGCACATCAGCGCCGATCCGCATTTACCGGTTGCGTTTCGGGATGTCATACGCGATCCCGGCGACGACGTTTATTTGAGTGTCGTCTCGGTGTGGGAAGCGGTCATCAAATATGCCACCGGAAAACTCCCGCTGCCCGAAGCGCCCGCAGACTACCTGCCTGACCAGCGAGAAGCCCACCAGATCGCCACCCTGCCTGTCGAAGAGGGCGCAGTCGTCCATCTGGCTGGTTTGTCCCGTTTACACCGTGACCCCTTCGATCGCATCCTCATCGCGCAGTCTCTCCAGCACGGCTTGACGGTCGATGACGAGGTTCGGGCTCACCCTGCGTCGCTATTGCCGATGGCTTGATGGACTTGTATTGCCATTTGACGCAACACGCCGCAGATGTAAACTCCGTTTCCGTCAACAGGAGAACACATGACCAAGACCCTTGGGATGGCGATGCTGCTGCTCGTGGTCGCGGGGTGGGCGATGGCGCTGGATGCGGCCGAGCCGGTGGGCCAGCCTGTGAAGGAACTCAAGCTCGATCTTGGCAACAACGTGCCGATGAAACTGGTGCTGATCCCGGCGGGGAAGTTCCTGATGGGCAGCCCGAAGGACGAGGCCGGTCGCAGCGATGACGAAGGCTTTCTCGGCGGGCAATGGGTCAAGGAACCGCGGATCGAGATGACCATCAGCAAGCCGTTTTATCTGGGCGCGTATGACGTGACTGTGGACCAGTACACGCAGTTCTGGAAGGACTCGGGGCGGGAGGATCATGGGGTGCTGCTCGAGAAGCCAGGCTTCAAACAGGGCGGCGATCATCCCGCAGTGTGCGTGAGTTGGGACGATACGCAGGCATTCTGCCAGTGGTTGTCGAAGAAGACCGGCAAGACGGTCGCGCTGCCGACCGAGGCTCAATGGGAGTACGCGTGTCGGGCGGGCACGCAGATGCGCTTTAGTTTCGGCGACAAGGACGCGGATCTGGGTGATTACGCCTGGTATGACGCGAATAGTGAACAGACGACGCATCCGGTGGGTCAGAAGAAGCCTAACGCTTGGGGTTTGTACGACATGCACGGCAATGTGCGGCAGTGGTGTTCGGACTACTTCGCCGGGGGGTATGCGGGTGCGGCCGTTGACCCCACCGGACCAGCAGAGGGTATCCTCCGTGTGCTGCGGGGCGGCTCCTGGATCGACAGGCCGGTGTACTGCCGTTCGGCTTACCGCTGGTCCTACCCTCCTGACCATCGGTATCGCGGTCACGGCTTCCGGGTGGCGGTGGTGGCCGCGGGCGCGAACCGAATCTAATGGCGAATGCGACACTCCATCATCTATATCCTCCTGTTCGCAAGCCTGTGTGCCTCGGCCGCCGACACTCGGCCGGCTTCTTCGGGCGACGCCTATCAGCAAAAACTCGACGAGGTGAAGAAGAAAGCCCCGGCCGGGTTCACGGTGCTGGTGGAGAAACCGTTTGTGGTCGCCGGCAACGACGAGCCGGGGCAGGTGCGGCAGTTTGCGAGCGGCACGGTGCGATGGTCCGTGCAGAAGCTCAAGGCGGCGTATTTCGAGAAGGATCCCGAGGAGATCATCACGGTCTGGCTGTTCAAGGACAAGGCCAGCTACGAGCGGTACACACGCGAGTTGTTCGACGACCGGCCGGACACGCCGTATGGGTACTATTCGCAGAAGCACAGCGCGCTCATCATGAACATCGCCACTGGCGGCGGGACGCTGGTCCACGAGATCGTCCACCCGTTCATGCATGCGAATTTCCCCGCGTGCCCGGCCTGGTTCAACGAAGGCATGGGGTCGCTCTACGAGCAATCGGCCGAGCGGCAGGGGGGCATCGTCGGGCTGACCAACTGGCGGTTGGCCGGTTTGCAGAAGGCGATCCGCGATGGCAAGGTGCCGGACTTCAAGAAACTGACGGGGACGAGCGACACGGAGTTTTACAACGAAGACCGCGGGACGAACTATGCGCAGGCCCGGTATCTGTGCATGTACATGCAGGAGAACGGGCTCTTGCAGAAGTTTTACCGCGAGTTTGTGGCCGGGCAGAAAGACGATCCGACTGGATACGCGACGCTCGTGCGCGTGCTCGGGGAGAAGGATATGGAGGCGTTCAAGAAGAAGTGGGAGAAGTGGGTGACGAGGTTGCGGTTTCCGTGAGGGGAGCGGGCAGAGGGATTGAGGCACGAAGGCACGAAGTGGCGGACGTGCCAGGGACAAGCCCCGTCAGGGGCGATAGAGGTTAGCCCACGACGTAAGTCGTGGGAAAATGGCAACGCAAAATAACAAACCCCGCAGGGGCGACACAATCTCTGTCGCCCCTATGGGGCTATGGATAACTACGTCCGTTGCCACCCATGGCTTGCGCCATGGGCTATTATGTACCGCCCCTATGGGGCTACTCGTACACCGCCCTTCCGGGGCTGAATCATCCGTTCAGCGTCCAGCCGGCGCGGTACGACCGCTTCAGCAGGGCATTGGCTTCGTCGACGTTGGTGACCTTGCCGGCGGCGCCGTCGTATTCGAGCTTCTTGCCGACGCGATAGGCGACCAGGCCGAGCAGCATCATCTCAATCATGTTGCCTGCGTATTCGAAGTTGCAGGAGGTTTTCAGATCGGTCTTGCAGGCGTTGATCCATTGGGTCTGGAAATTGCCCATTGGCTTGAGGACGTTTTCCTTGGTGCGCGGCTTATAGTAAGTCAGGTCGGCCTTTGGGCCGTAGGGGATGACCAGGCGGGTGTCGAAGTCGCAAACCAGGAAGCCCTGGCTGCCTTTGAAGAGCGCCCCGTGGTCGATCTTCTTGAGGTCGACGTACCGGCTGGGGTTCTTGGGCATGGCGCCTCCCTGATACCAGCCGACGCGAATCGCCGGGCGCCAGGTGTTGGCCGGGATGGAGAAGTGCGTCTCCAGTTCGACGGGGGTGACATCGGGGTTGAAGGCTTCGCCCTTGGCTTCGGCCGTCGTCGGCAGGTCGGCATCGATGGCGTTCCAGACGAGGTCCATGGTGTGGCTGCCCATGTCGCCGACCTGGCCGGAGCCGAAATCCCAGAACATGTTCCAGCTCAGGCAGTTCATGCCCGGGCCGCCTCTGAAGTAGCCGGGATTATAGGGGTGTTCGTATGACGGGCCGATCCAGAGATCCCAATGCAGGTACTTGGGCGGTTCGCCCTCGGCCGGGAGATAGCCCTTGGCCCGAATCTGCCGGTCGCCCCAGGCATAGGCATCGGACAGTTCACCGATGGCGCCATCCTGGATGAGTTCCCGCACGCGGTTGAAATTCTCGATCTCGTGGCGCTGGGTGCCGACCTGCGTGGCGATCTTGTTCTTGTTCTTCAGATAATTCTCGCGCACGACGCGGGCTTCCTCGACGCTATTGGCCAGCGGCTTCTCGCAGTAAACGTGGTAACCGCGGTTGATGGCCCAGTTGGCGATGAAGGCGTGGCTGTGATCGGTCACGCAGATGAAGACGGCGTCGATGTCCTTCTGATCGAGGCATTTGCGCCAATCGGTGTAGGTCTTGGCGTTGGGGAACCTCTTGGCGGCCTCGGCCAGGTGTTCCTCGTTGACGTCACAGAGGGCGACGACGTTCTCCTTGGAGGCGACACCGAAGTGAGCCCCGGCGCGGCCCCAGGTGCCGAAGAAGGCGAGGTTGAGTTTGTCGTTGGCGTTCTTGGCACGGGCGCCGCTGGGGAGGATCAAGAGTCCGGCTCCGGCCACGGCGGCTGATTTGATGAAATGGCGTCGATTCATGATGCGTGTTCTCCGGGTAGAGGTTTTGCGAATGGCGATCACACTGGGGCCGGCGACGATCGCCCGGCCTGTAAAGCGTAGTACCGCGGTGGTGCGTGGTGGTTGATGGGGGTGGGGCAATCATGGAGGATAGCGTTGCCGAAAAGTGGGGCCGACGCCCTCGTCGGCCGCTTGGACACAAACGAGGAAGGCCGACGAGAATGTCGGCCGTGTTACATACGCTTGCGCTGTGAGGTGCGTGGGGCGGCGTGCGTAAAGCGGGGGGAATCGTGTCTGTGCTTTAGGCTGTTGTTAGGGGCTTGTTGTTTGGAGCTATTGCGACAAGGATAGCGGAGGTTACAATGGTCACAGTAGTGATTTGATTACATTGCTCAATCAGGGAAAGGAGCCGATGATGGCCACCGGTGTCAATGCTTCGACACAGCCGCGCAGGGATGTCTCACGCGTTACGTATATTCGCCGATTGCCTACCGCTGATCCCTTGCCCTCTGTGTACACGCTGACTGTCCCGATACGACAATACAAAGTGCCGGTGCTGTTTCGCCGGTTGCCGTTGATGTCCCAACGTCAACGATTGCAGCCCAAGCCGCAGCCGAGGCCGCTACCGGCGGCCCTGGACGCCGAGGAAGTTGATCCGGCACCTGGCGGCACATTGAACTCCTGGCTTGGAAGGCGGACGAGGAGATATCTGAAGTGAAGTTACTCCGCCCACTCTGGTGGATCGAGCAGGTGGGCGCCAGGGTTGGAGGTCTGATCCGGCTCGGTATGCCAGAGATGGGCGTGGCCGGCCCGGCCAAGGTGCTGTCGATTGGCCCTTGCCCGCCGCTGGACCCGCCGGTGCCGGGACGGCGTACGCAGGTCATCACGGGAACATTCAAGCACACCGCAAATTCCGTTCTGCATCTTTATGTAAGCGGACTGCCGGAACCGATCGGTGTGACGCCAAATCATCCGATGTACTCGCTGGATCGGAATGAGTTCATCCCGGCGGGGGCATTGCGAATTGGCGAGCGGTTGCAGGCGCGCGACGGGACGGCCACATGGGTGACTCAAGTGGTGTCCGTCCCCGGCAAACAAAGCGTCTACAACCTCGAAGTGCATCGGGATCATGTTTACCGCGTGTCGAGTTTGGGCTTGCTTGTGCATAACACAAGCCCTTGCTCGCGTCCGCCGTATGACGTGAACCGAACCCATCTGTTTGACCGAAGTCGGACGCCCCTACCTGCGGATGCCGCCGAAGTATACGCGAACTCGATGCCACAGCAGGGTCTGCCGCCGAACAAACAGATTTGGTGGGGCAGAAACGCCCAGGGGGTGTACTATCGATATTTCGGGAATCGGAATTCCATGCACTTTACTGGCGATACCACCGATCCCAATATCGCAGGGCAGATTCCGTACGACATTATCAAGTTGCTTGACCCGACCGCCCCATGACGGAGGAACCCGTGCTTTTTGGTTCTCAACAATCATTTGGAATTGATGTCGAAGACAATCATGTCGAGGATGGCCATGTTTGTGCTCACCTTTGCTTCTGGGCCGGAGGCGAGAGGATTGGCGACGGCAATGTTGAATGGCTGACCATTCCGACGGCCGATTTGGAATACTCGTTGTCGCCGGATCACCCTTCTCCCGAGAAACTGTATCCGGCGATGGGTCCGGCCGAGATATTGGAACTGGTCTACACGCCATCGTTGGGGCTGTCCCAGAAAAATGCGCCGCTGCTGCTTGTGAGTGGCCCGCCATTCGATGGATGGTACGTTATTCTGTACAAAGGCCAACGGGAAGATACGCTTGCATGGAGGACATCCGAGGAGGACGACGTTCACCAGGTGCAACTGCCCAAGGGAGTGTACGAATCGGCTGTGCGTGAATATTTGGCGTGGTTTTACGCTGAATGTCGAAGGCAAGGTATCGAGCCGTTTCCAGAGGATGCGCCCGCGAAGCCGGAACTC
Organism: Tepidisphaeraceae bacterium; assembly: GCA_049514055.1. Taxonomy (GTDB): domain Bacteria; phylum Planctomycetota; class Phycisphaerae; order Tepidisphaerales; family Tepidisphaeraceae; genus JANYKD01. The sequence goes on from JBEKVL010000083.1 coordinate 11,761, forward strand.
CTGCCTCCGCCGCGGTAAACTTCACGCTGATCACCATTAAGCACCCAGAAGAGCCCGTGCGGCAACAGATTTGTCGTTCCATCGCCTTCTATCGTTCCGGCGGAACCGCCCTCTTTTCACCAATGTGCGATTGCCCTTGCTGCCACGCACGGCTATATTCCAGCCAGAGCGTTTTGGGGAGTACACCGAGACCGAGTTGGGGGGATGGCCAATTTCCGGGAGATATCGTGCAGAACAAGTCCAGCCGCGTATTCCTGCTGCTTGCCACGGTGCTTGGGGTGCTTGCGACCGTGACCACGTTCACATTTCTGGAAAGCTCGACGGCCAAGGAACGCGGGCCGAAGGTGACGATCCTGGTGGCGGCCAAGGATCTGACGCCCAATACGCCGATCGACCCGGACAAGGACCTGATGGAGTTGCAGATTTCGGCGACGTTGACGGAACTGAAGCAGCGGTCGCTGTCGCCGGATCACAAGCCTTCATACCGGGGCCAGCGCGTGAACCGGCGGGTGCTGGCGGGGACGCCGGTGATGCTGGCCGATCTGGCGGCGATGGCGGATTTGCAGCTTGGGCCGGACAGCCGGGCGCTGTCGATCACCGCCAAGGGGGCCAGCGCACTCAGCGGCCTGCTGGTGCCGGGGGATTTCGTGAAATTATTCGTGACCCGGCCGGTCATCAAGATTCGGCAAGTCGGCGGGGCGGCGGCGGGTGACCCGGCCATACCGATGCCGGAGCAAACGGGACGATGGGAGACGCAGCTTGTGCTGCCGGATGCGGTGAAAGTGCTGGCGGTGGGGTCGAAGCTGGCGCGAACGCGGCAACAGATCACCGTGGGCGAGCAGTTTGCGACGGCCAATGAAACGGACGCGCAGCAGACGGTGACGCTGGAGGTGAGTGAGGCACAGGCCAAGACGATCCTGGAACAGACGGGGGCGGGGCAGTTGCCGGTGACGATTGTGTTGTGTCCGCCCGGGTTGGGACATGTTGCGCCG
>JBEKVL010000084.1:0-12613 GCA_049514055.1 Tepidisphaeraceae bacterium
CCATGCCGCTGTACGCGCCGAGTCTGTATAGTTTCCTCTGGGGCGGCGCGGTCATGTCCTCGGCCAGCGTCGAAGTCGGCCAGACGCTCCAGGTCACGCTGTTGGGCTACGGAAATCTGTCGCCAACGTACGCCATGGTCAGCGGGCCGGCCACCATGTCCGTCAATCCCAGCACGGGCGTGGTGACCTACACACCGGGCGCCGACGAGATTGGGTACGCCACGGCCACTTTCACCGCCACCAACAGCGTTGCGTCAAGCACCGCCACCTTCACTTTCCACATCCTGGCGAGGCCGGCCGTCGTCGTCACCGGTGGAACGTTCGCTTACGACGGCAACACCCATCCGGCCAGCGCCGTCGCCTACGGCTCGGACGGTTTAACGCCGATCAACGGCACGTTCAACATCCTCTACGCGCCGGCCGCATATCCCAGCGCGCTCTCCACGGCGCCTTATGCCGAGCCCGGCACGTACATCGTGCAGGCAACATTTACCAGCAGCGATCCAAACTACGGCGGCGCGGCCGGCACGGGAACCGTCACCATCGCTCCGGCCACGATGACCTTCGCGGCCACCGCCAGCGATACCCTCTACGCCCGCCTGAGCCCCGATGGCACGCAACTGCAAATCTGGCATGGCACAGCGCCCGGCGGCGCACCCGCCGATTCCTTCAGTAACCCCGGATACGCCGGCTTCGACTTGGTCGCCGGCGGTGGCAACGACACCCTGATCCTCGATATCAGCAACGGGCTGCTGCCGATCCACTTTGTCGGCCCCGGCGCGAACACGCTCGTCATTACCGGCACCGGGCCGGCCGACACCATCGACGCACAACCCGGCCAGATCATGGTCGACACAACCCCCCTCTTCATTGCCGCGACGACCGCCATCCTCCTGGATGCGCCTGCCGGTTCCGCCATCGACCTCGCCTCCCTGGCCCTCTCCACGCCCATGGCGCTCACCCCGAGCATGAATCCGGTTCTGCGTACCGGTTCTCTCTCGATCACGGACGGCGGCTCTCTGGACCTCGCCGGCAACAACCTGATCCTCGATTACGCCGGCCTATCGCCGCTCTCGGATGTTCGCCAGTGGCTGCAGAACGGTCTCATGGGCGTCACTCCGTCCCTGGTCAATTCCGCCCAGCCGGCTTCCGGCGCCGCTGCGCTGGCTCTCGTGGACAACGCGCTGATCCACCTTCCGTCGTTCGCCGGCCAGTCCCTTGGCGGCGTCTTCAGCCAACTGCTCATCCAGAATGCCCTCGCCGGCGATGCCAATCTCGATGGCGTCGTGGACGAGCAGGACTACCTCAACATCATCGCCAACATGGGCAGCAGCAGTTCACAGTGGCTACTGGGCGACTTGAACCACGACGGCATGATCACGCCCGACGATCTGGCCGTAGTGACGGCGAATCTTGGCGCCGGTGCCGCCGGGCCGCAACTGCCGGCCGCGACACCACCGCCAGCGTCGGCCCAGCCTCTGGCACGCTCGTCGCAGTCAGTTGCCCCTGCCGCCGTAAGAAAGCCCGCGGCCAAAGTCCCGAAACACCGGCACGCGAAGCACGCCAGGCCGCCGCAGGCTGCGAGCGCCCATAAGGTCCATTGACCGTTGCCAGCCCTGAAGCAGGAAACCCGTGGCCTCAGATGTTGCCGATGGCGCGGATGAGCCTCCAGCCGCCCCTCACGGGACACCACAAACCTGCAATTGACAACTACTGACCACGGACCACTGACGACGGGCTAACCCCGATACTCGCACGTCGTCGTGCAGGTCTCGTACACGATAATGGCGGCCAGCAGCGGCAGTTTCGGCCGCAGCGCGTCGTAGAGCCATTTCGCCAGGTTCTCCGACGTGGGATTCTCCAGGCCGGCGATGTCGTTCAGATAGTAGTGATCGAGCTTCTTGATAAGCGGCTCGGCCGCCTGCTTGATTTCGCCATAATCGACGAGATATCCCTTGGCCGGATCGACCTCGCCTTCCACAACGACATCCACGCGAAACGAGTGCCCGTGCAATCGCCGGCACTTGTGACCCTCGGGAAAAGTCGGCAGCAGATGCGCCGCCTCGAACCCAAACGTCTTGACCAGCCGGACAACCATAGGGCGGGCAGTCTACCAATAAACCGGCCTTTTGCGATATCATTCGTCCATGCTCAACTTCGGCATTCTCGGCACCGGCAACATCGCCCGGCAATTCGCCTTCGGCGTCACCCAATCCTCACGCTGCCGTCTGTCCGCGGTCGCCTCGCGCTCGGCCGAATCGGCCGCCGCCTTCGCCGCCTCGTACAACATCCCCATTGCACTGGCCGGATATGACGCCCTGCTGACCCGCCAGGACATCGACGCTGTCTATGTCTCGCTGCCCAACACGATGCACCACGAGTGGACCATCAAGGCGCTGCGGGCAGGCAAGCATGTGTTGTGCGAAAAGCCTCTTGGCGCGAATGCGGCCGAGGCCGCCGAGATGTTCGCCGCCGCCCACCAAACCGGCCGGGCGTTGGTTGAGGCGTTCATGTACCGCGCCCACCCGCTCACGCACGCCGTCGTGGCGGCCGTCCGCTCGGGCATCATCGGCCAGGTCAAACTGATCCGCTCCAGTTTCTGCTATTGCAGCCGCAAGATCGACGGCAACATCCGCTTCGCCCCGGAATTGGCCGGCGGGTCGCTGATGGACATCGGCTGCTACTGCATCTCCTTCTCTCACCTCATCGCCGGCCAGATCCCCCGCTCGTGCCATGCCACAGGTCACCTCCACGAGAGCGGCGTGGACGATGTCGCCGCCGGAACGCTCCGTTTTCCCTCCGGCATCGTCGCCGGCTTCACCTGCGGCATGACGGTTCATGCGGACAACTCAGCCTACGTCTGTGGAGACGACGGCTATATCGAGATCCCCGTGCCCTGGAAGCCCCCTGCGCGGGACGCCGTCTTCCACGTCTGCCGGAGCATCCCGCCGAAACAGGATGTGCCCACCGCCGCCTCGCCGCCGGCCGCCCCCCCGCGCGAAACCCGCTCGGTGTGGGCCGGCAAAGACCTGTATGCCGTGGAAGCCGACGCGTTCGCGGCCGTGGTCCTCGACGGCGCCCCCCCGTTCATGCCCGAGGATCACACCATGGCAACGATGCGGACGCTGGACGAACTGCGACTACAGTTAGGTATGCGAATCTGATTCCGCCGAGGTGACCATGCCGCGCACACGCATCAAAACCTGCTCGATCTGCCGCCCGCAGGATGCCGAACTCGCCTCCTCGCTCGGCGCCGATGCGCTGGGGATGATTTTCGTCCCCTCATCAAAGCGCTACCTGCCCCTGGAAGAAGCCCGGCAGATCATCCGCGTCATCCCTCCGTACGTCACGGCCGTCGGTGTGTTCGTCGATGCCGCGCTGGGCACCGTCGCCCAGACTGTCCGGGCGCTGCACCTCACCTGCGTGCAGCTTCATGGCCACGAAACACCGGACTTCGCCGCCCAACTCGCCCTCCTGAACGTGCGCGTGCTCAAAGTGCTCCGCGTCGACGCGGGACTGCCGCAGGCACTCGGGACATGGAGAGCGGCCCACGCCAACGAACTGGGTCCAGCGCTGGCCGGCATCGTCCTGGAATCCGCAGCGCCCGCTCCCGGCGGCTCGGGCATCGAGAACGACTGGACGGCCATCGCCCATTTCAAGAGCGCCGGCCTGTTCGCCGGACTCCCGCCGCTGATCCTGGCCGGGGGATTGGACCCGCAAAACGTCGCCGCTGTCGTCCGCCTCATCCGCCCGTTCGCCGTCGACGTCTCCAGCGGCATCGAAGAGCAGCTCCGCTGCAAATCGCCGGAGAAGATGCGCGATTTCATCGAGGCCGTTCGCACCGCCGATGAATCCGCACCACTGACAACTAACAACTAACGCCCTACACTTCCCGATCCACCGCCGCCGCCACGCGCCGGACCACCTTCATCAGCTCCGTGAACTGCGCCGGCGTGATCGACTGAGCGCCGTCCGTCAGCGCATGTTCCGGATCCTGGTGGACCTCGAGGATCAGCCCGTCCGCCCCGGCCGCCACGGCCGCCCGGCACATCGGATCGACCAGATAGCGCTTGCCTGTGCCGTGGCTCGGATCGACAACCACGGGCAGGTGGCTCACGCGGTGAATGGCCGGCACCACCGCCAGCGGCAGCGTGTTGCGGACATATTCCTCAAACGTACGCACACCGCGTTCGCAAAGGATAACATTCGTATTGCCGCGAGCCATGATGTATTCGGCCGCCAGCAGGAACTCCTCGAGCGTGGCGCACAACCCGCGTTTGAGCATCACCGGTTTGGTCTGTTCGCCGACCTTGGAAAGCAGGTTGTAGTTCTGCATGTTGCGCGCGCCGATCTGCAGCACGTCCGCGTAGTCGGCCACCAGCGCCACCTGATCGATGGACATGACCTCCGTCACGATCGCCAGCCCGGTCTTCTCGCGCGCCTCGGCCAGGTATTTCAGCCCCTCCTCGGCCAGTCCCTGGAACGCGTACGGGCTGGTTCGCGGCTTGAACGCTCCGCCCCGCAAACCGACCGCGCCGGCTTCTTTCACGATGTGCGCGATTTCGACGATCTTGGCGCGATCCTCGACCGAGCATGGTCCGGCAATGACGCCCACGCGCTTTCCGCCAACGCTGCCGCCCAGCGTCCCCCCGAGTTGGACGACGCTGCGTTCCTTCTTCACCTCGACCGACGCCATCTTGTACGGCGCCAGGATCGGCAGCACATTGTCCACGCCGTCGAGCGTCTCGAACACCGACCGGTCCTTCTGCCGATCGTCACCGACCACCGCCACCACCGTTCGCTCGGTTCCCACGATGACGTGGTCCTTGAGTCCCATTTCCCTTACCAGCTTGATGACCTGGTCCACCTGACCCTGAGTCGAACCTTGTTTCATCACCACGACCATGACGGATCTCCTGTAAACAAGAAACCCCGGAACCGCGTCCCGGGGTTGGAATCTTTTGCCGAAAGATGACCAGCTCAGGAAGCGGCTTGGGCGCCCGGATAAAAATATCCGTTAAACCAGAACCCAAAGCTCGCGAACGAACTGCTCATCGGTATGATAACTCTAGCACGATCCCGCGTTTCGTCAACTCGCCCCGGCAACGAACTCACGGAGAACCAGAGCCGACACCGGAGCGCGGGTCGATTACCGGACTTCGCCATCTTCACAATCCGGCTGGCCAGCCTCGTTCTGGAATCGTACATCGACAGTGTATGCGGATTGAGATTCCATTCCGGCAACAGCCAATGCGCCATCGCCGCGGGTTCACGCTGATCGAAGCGGCCCTCGTCACCATCATCGTCGGCACCGGCGTCGTGGCCGTGATGCAACTTCTGGCAGCCGGATCCATGTCCTGCCGACAGTCTCAGGACTTAACTACGGCCGTGCATCTGGCCAACCAGATCCACGAGCTGTCCCTTGGTCTGGCCTTCTCCAACACGGTAAATCCGGCCGTCTGGGGTCCGACTGCCGGGCAAACCCTGGCCAACTACGATAATGTCACCGATCTCGACGGCCAGACCTATTCACCCCCTATCGACGCCCGACGCCAAACCCTGACCAACCTCAGCGGATGGTCGCAGAGCATCACCGTCAACAGCGTCGACCCGGCGCGCATCACCGTGACTGTTCCCAAGGGCAGCACGCGCGCCGAACAACTCACCGTCAACGTCTCCCGCAACGGACAACTCGTCTTCACTGAAAGCTGGCTGACGTTCGACGCAACCCCGTGACCGTGGAGCAACACATGAAGGCGTCTCCAAACAAGTCCCCGTTCCATCGCCATGGCATGGCTTCGGTGCTGGCGATGCTCTATCTCGTCCTGTTCTCCACGCTGGCCATCGGCTTCTACGCGGCCACCACGACGCTCGCGGAAACCAGCACCAACTACAGAAGGATCGCCGAGGCCCAGAACGCCGCCGAGGCTGGAATGCAGTTCATGCGCTACCAGCTCGCCATGATGGACATTCCCGCCACCACCCCGCAGAACCAGTTGTTTTCCGCGGTGTTCAACCAATTGGCCGCCGGATTGAACAACACCGGCAACCTCGCGGGCGGAACCATCTCCTCCGATGGAACTACAATCTACGTCCCCGGCAACACGTCACAGACCATCGCCCTCGACGCCAACAACACGTGTTTCCGCGCCCGGGTCTTCCAGAACGGCCCGCAGTTGCGCGTGATCGTCAACGGATATTCATCGACCGGGCTTAAACGGTCGGTTCAATTGGACTACAACATTGCCCAGCGGGCCAGCGCCATCTTCGATTACGGAGTGGCCAGCAAGAGCGCCATCAGCATGAACGGCAACGTGTCCATCACCGGCCTGACCAACCCGGCCGCCGGGTCCGTGCTCTCCGCAACCTACTCCACCAACACGCCATTGACCATGATCGGCAACTGCTCCATCTCCGGCGATGTCTCGCTGGTCAATCCAAACGGCAATGTGTCCATCAGCAGTTCCTCCTCCGTCGCCGGATCCTCCAATCCAGCGACCTACGCCAGCCACATACACGATGGCGTCGAGATGCCCGAATTCCCGACCATCGACACCAGCCTCTTCGCCCCTTATGCGACCACCAATCTCACCGACTCCAAACCAAAGGCAAAGAGCTTCTCCAATATCCGCATCAAGGCCAACACGAACCCGTCCTTCGCGGCCAATACCACCATTACCGGCGTCGTCTACATCGAGACTCCGAATCAGGTCTCTTTCGCCGGCAATCTGACCCTCCAGGGCGTCGTCGTCGTGCAGAACAACCCGACCGGCAACACCGGCACCAACTCGATCACCTTCGGCGGCAACGTCTCGATGAGCGGCGTCCAGACACTCCCCGCGAGTTTCGGCGGCCTCCGGCAACTCACGGGCGCCGCCATCCTCGCACCGGATTTTGCCGTCAATTTCAGCGGCAATTTCGGCAGCATATCCGGCTCCATCATCGCCAGTAAGATGAGCTTCTCGGGAAACGCCGGGGGCACTGTCACCGGATCGGTCATCAACCTCGACGACACCGCCATGACTTTCTCCGGCAACGACACCATCAAGATCCAGAGCCAGGGCACCAACAACTATCCCGCCGGCGTGATATTTGGCTCCGACTACGTCCCTCTCCCCGATACCTATCTGGAGATCATCGAATGACCACGGCCAAACGCGAACGCACGGTCTCCCGAACGCGCCGGGGCCTCACCCTCATCGACGCCATGATGAGCCTCACCATCTGCGCCCTGCTCCTGGGTGCCATCAGCGCTGCTTTCGCCGCTTCCTCCCAAGCCATCACCGCCAACGACCAGTTCACCCGCTGCGCGCAGAGCTGCCGTGTCGCCGTCGACCAGATCATGGCCGAGGTCCGCAAGGCCGACGCAGTCCAGGTGGGCACGACGTCAGTGGACGTCATTCGCCCTGATGGCAGCGAGTGTACCTATGCCTACAACGCCGCGACCGGAAGTCTGACGGTGACACTGGTCGGCGACCCGACGACCCACACACTGGCCTCGAGCGTGACCACCTGCTCCTTCGTCGCGGACATCCAGCCCGATCCCAAGACCCAGATCAACCGCGTGGTCCGCGTAACCACGACCATCACCATCACCATCGGCCAGAACACCGTCACCCTCGGCGGTTCCGCCGCGCCGCGGCGGGCCCTGGTTTATTAATGCCCCGCCATCGTGGCTTGATTTGTCAACGGTAGGACAGACATTCTTGTCTGTCATCGCTTGAAACTGTCCTGTCTGTTGTTTCGCCCATTACGCGATCTGTGGCAGCGCGCTAGCCGCCCCGCTTGGAAGGCCCCAATTCCCGGCGAAGTGCCTTGCGAGCGGGTTCCGGGGATCGCTCGACCACGTCCTGCAACTGCTGGTCGAGATCCGCATTCCTGCGAACCACCCGATCGTAGTGACGTTTGCGATCGGGGTCGTTAATCGCCGAGGATTGCACGCGACGCAGTTGCCCATCCACACCGCGGGAAACAATCTGGTGGTAGCGCCGACTCAGCTTGGTCACCGACTTGATGTCGCCGGCGGCGGCAGCCGGCTGAATCCGCTTCAACAGCATGTCCGCCACATGGCAAAACCGGTCTGCCCTCGCCAGAGGATCGGTGTTCACCGACAACCACGCTCCGTTCTCCAACAGCTTGGCGCCAAGTTCCTTCGCGTCCCCGGAAACCGCGTCCCGATCCAGCGATTGCCTCAGCACAACCGCCTGGTCCGCATATATCCGGCCGGCTTCCTGCGGCGAACCGGCCTCGATCAACGCGACGTTCCACGCCACCAGACGATCTATTACCACGTCGGATCCCGACCCGCCGCGGCCCGCGACCACGAACCACGCGCCCATGCCGATGCACAACACAATGGATGCGGCCATCGCCCGCGACCACCATGTCCACCTGACCCGGAGTATCCGCGGGATCGCGGCACGCCGCGCGGATACCGCCTGAAGTTGTTCCAGAAATGCGGCCCGCGCCTCGGCCGCCCCAACCGGGACCGGCAATTCGCGAGCCACCGCCTCCATCCGGCGAAGCCTCGACAGCACCTCACCACACGCGGCGCAACTTCCCAGGTGCGCCGCCAACTCCGGCGCCAGCGCACCTTCAGCAAGCGACTCCGCGCCGAACAGTCGTTCCCTGGCTTGTGTGCAATCCATGGCGTCACCTGCCTTGCGATAGTCAGCGCCAGCCTTCCAACCGTTCCATTAGTCGCTGCCGGGCCTGAAACATGTGCCACCGGGCCGTGTCTTCGGATATGCCGATCGTCTCCGCGATCTCCCCAAAGGACAGTTCCTCGCGGGTCCGCAGCAGGAACACCATCCGGGCCGTTTCCGGCAGTTCGAGGAGCGCCGCCGCCAGTGCTTCGCCAAACTCCTGGCTCGCCATCGCGCCCGCCGGTTCCACACTGGCCGCGGCAACATCCATAGCCTCGCCCAGCGGCGTGGTCCTGGCGATGCGCGCCCTGCGACGTCCATCGACAAACGCATTGCTGGCAATCCGCATCAGCCACGCCCGGAGGTTCGTCCCCTGGGCAAACGATCCGCGCTGCGACGCCGCCCGCAGAAACGTCTCCTGGGTCAGATCCTCGGCCTCGTGCCGATCGCCGGCCATCCGGTACACCATCGCAAACACCGCATCCCAGTGCTGCCCGACCCAGCCGGCGATTTCCTCGCGGGCGGCGGCGTCAACCGGGATGGGCGTTCTGGCACGATCGGGCTTCACATGAGTTCCCGGCAAGAGTTTCAACGAACGATCCTCAATTCCGTTGGGGTAGCTTACTGGAAAGTATTATCGGCCCCAACGAACTCGCCACACGCCCGTTAGAAAGATAACAGGCTTGGGAAACAGGTTGCTGGTGAGCAACCGCCCGCCGTGCGTCGAACGCCGATGGTGCGTTCGTAGTACCGCCTTCAGGCGGCCTGCGCAGACCGCCTGAAGGTGGCACCAAAGAACAGGAGACTGCAAATGAGGACATGGGCAAGATTGTTGGTGGCATTCCTGCTGGTCGTCAGTCTGGCCGGGGCGGCCGAGGCGGCCAAGGGCAAGAAGAACAAGAACGCCCCCGTGCCGCCCGACCCGGGCATCGTCGGCGCTGTCGTCAAGGTGGATGGCAAAAACCTGGTCATGAAACTGGACACGGGCGAAGAAAAGACACTGCTCACGGATGATGCCACCGTCGTCATCATCAACGGGACCACCTCCAAGTTGGCCGATCTCAAAGCCGATCAGCGTGTCAAGGTAACACCCACGTTCGGGGCTCCGTTGCGGGTTGAAGTCGGGGCAACCGAGACCCCGGCAACCCCCGCCAAGAAGGGAAAGAAGAGCAAGAACAACTAAGGGCTGGGCATCTCCAAATCACGGACCCTCCGGCTTGCAAGCCGGAGGGTCCGCTGTGTATTGTGGTGCCAACGACAGACCGGCCGCCGAAAGCGAAAACGCCCAGAGGAGAACACCACAGCCATGACACTTCGACCATCCAATCGCGACCATTCCTCCGAAGAACACATTTGCTCTCCAGAATCTCGTGGCATGGGCGCCTCGCCCAGGCTGTCGGTACTGCGACACCTCTTTCCCTCTCTCGGGTGCCATGGGCCATTACCCTTGCCCGTGCGTGTACCAAAGATGTCTTTCTCGTTTCGTGCCTCCGTGCCTTCGTGCCTCCTTGCCTTTCTCCTCATCCCCCTTCTCCTCCCCCTTCACTCCGCCGCCGCCCCCGCCACCCCCAACATCGTCATCATTCTCGCCGACGACCTCGGCTACGGCGACGTCAGTTCCTACGGCGCCACCCGCGTCCAGACTCCAAATGTAGACCGTCTCGCCAAAGAAGGCATCCGCTTCACCGACGCCCACGCCACCTCCGCCACCTGCACTCCCTCCCGTTACGCCCTGCTCACCGGCGAGTATCCCTGGCGCAAGAACGGCACCGGCATCCTCCCCGGCAAGGCCGCCCTCATCATCGACCCCGCCCGCACCACGCTTCCTTCCATGCTCCAGAAGGCCGGCTATCGCACCGGCGTCGTCGGCAAATGGCACCTGGGCCTCGGCGGCCCCGGTGGCCCCGACTGGAACGGCGACATCAAGCCCGGCCCGCTCGAAGTCGGCTTCAACTACTCCTTCATCATGCCGGCCACCGGCGACCGCACCCCCTGCATCTACGTCGAGAACCACCGTGTTGTCGGCCTCGACCCCGCCGACCCCATCCAGGTCAGCTACGGCCAGCCCGTCGGCAAAGATCCCACCGGCAAGGACCACCCCGAACTGCTCAAAATGCACCCCAGCCTCGGCCACGACCAGACCATCGTCAACGGCATCAGCCGCATCGGCTACATGAGCGGCGGCAAGTCCGCCCGCTGGATCGATGAAGACATGGCCGACACGCTCACGAAGAAAGCCACCGACTTCATCGAACAGAACAAGGACAAGCCCTTCTTCCTCTACTTCGCCACCCACGACATCCACGTCCCGCGCGTCCCGCACCCGCGTTTCGCCGGCAAGACCGGCATGGGTCCGCGCGGAGACGTCATCCTTCAGTTCGACTGGAGCACCGGCGAAATCCTCCGCACGCTCGACCGCCTCGGCCTGGCCGACAACACGCTCATCATCGTCACCAGCGACAACGGCCCCGTCGTCGACGACGGCTACAAGGACCAGGCCGTCGAGAAACTCGGCGACCACAAACCCGCCGGCCCCTTGCGCGGTGGCAAATACACCATCTGGGAAGGCGGCACGCGCATCCCCTTCATCCTCCGCTGGCCCGCCCGCGTGAAGCCCGGCACGTCGGATGCCCTCATCTGTCTCATCGACTTCCTCGCCTCTTTCGCCGACCTGACCGGCCAGAAACTCGCCCCCGGCGACGCCCCCGACAGCGCCGACATCCTGCCCGCCCTGCTCGGCGAATCCAAAACCGCCCGCATCCGTCTCGTCGAACACGCCGGCATGCTCGCCATCCGCGAAGGCCTCTGGAAACTCACCTCGCCCCCGCGCGCCGCCGCCGCCCAGTTGTTCAATCTCGCCGACGACCTCGGCGAAAACACCAACCTCCTTACCGCCAATCCCCAGCGTGTCAAAGACCTCGCCGACAAACTCGACGCCGAACGTAAAAAAGGCCCCACCCCGCCCCCGTAGGACAGACGTTCTTGTCTGTCATCCTCCAGATCGACGCCGTGGCCGCCGCCGGCCAGGAGATTCGCCGCGTAAGACCTTGATATGCCGCTCACGATCAACAACTACCTCAGTAGACGGATCGGTCCCGATACGCTCCGCAAACTCTAAGCCGCCGCCACACGCCGGTATGCCGAGGCCATCCGCTTGCGGCTGGACGAACCGCTCGGCTCGATCTACCTGCTCGGTTACACGATAGAAATCTGGCTCAAGGCCGCCTATTACCGGCTGAAGGGCGTGCCTCCGAACGCGGACCTTGCCAGGCCAATCCCGCCAAACACTGATTCCCCGAGGAAGTTGGCGGAGCAGCGAATCAAAGCACTGCTCGGACCCAGCGCTCCCAAGGCCATCGGACATTTCCTCATCGGCTGGGCCGAACTCGTTATCGACGCGCGCTCCACATCTCCGCACGGCCCGTATGCCACAATTTTTCGCGACGATCGTCGCGATTACGTGAAGGACGCCGCCCTCTGTTGGACAGAAAGCCTTCGCTATCACGCAAACAAACCCCATAATCAGGAAATGCACGCGGTTGCCGACGCCGCCCGTTGGCTGAAGTCGCAGTACCGCCAGCTTTGGAGTAAGTCATGACCACTGCACAGGCGAATGAATCCAAATCAGCGCTCAACCGAAACCTGTCCCGCGAACTGTCCAACAGGCTGCGCGACGACCCCGACTCGCTCGAACTTCCCCTCATCGTCGAGAACCGTATCCCGCAGTCTCATTCCGTACACCTGCTTGTGATCTGGGATCGTTGGCACGACATTCCCAACCGCGAGCGGGCGAGGCTCATCACCGACGCCTTCGCCGAGGCGCACCCGCGCGATCCGGCCACCGTTACTGTTCCCATGGGGCTCACGCCAATACTGTCCGGCACCTTGGGCTGAGTTGGTCGGAGGCCGAGGGCAGAATAACAAACAGCGGCGATGCGGGCGTTGTCGCGCGTCGCCGAAGACAAATA